>VBAN01000104.1:0-3971 GCA_005882445.1 Candidatus Segetimicrobium genomatis
GAGCTGGGAGAGAGGGCTAGCGAGGAGCGTTGCCGAGGGCCCAGCGGCTGGGCGCGAGATGGACGGCACCTCGAGCTTCGTCGATGCCCTCGAGGACGAGCAGCGACACGTGCCGGTCGACGAGCTTTTCTTTGGGCTCTGCCGCCTCGAGCAGAACCCCGATCCCGACGATCTCGGCCTGGAACTCGCGCATCAGATCATGGACGCCCCGGGCGGTGCCGCCCCCGCGGAGGAAGTCGTCGATAAACAGAGCGCGGGCGCCCGGTGGAACGGCGCGCAGGGGCAGGGTCATCGACTGCATCGTTCGAGACGATCCCGAGACGTAGTTCACGCCCACGGACGGTCCCTCCGTGCCCATGCCGCCGCGGCGCGCCGTGACGAGCGGCACGTTGAAGGCGCGCGCGGTCATGAGCGCGAGCGGGATCCCCAAAGACCTCGCCGAGCGACAACACCAGGCTGGGCAGAGAGAGCAGGTCGGCGGTGTACAGGAATCCCCCCGGAAGGATGCGGGAGGGGTCCCGAAGCCGGCGGGCGAGGTCTTCGGCGACCGCCCGAATCTGCTCGGCCGTCCGGAACGGGGTGTAGCGGACGCCCCCGGTCGCTCCGGCCAGCGTCTCGATCCGTCCCAACTGGAACCGCTCGCAGGTCTGCCGGAGCGAGGCGATGTCCTCGCTGATCGTCGACTTGGCGGCTCCCAGCGCGTCCGTGAACGTCCCCAGGGGGAAGACCGTGTGCGGCTCTGTGAACAGGCGGTGGGCAATGGTCACCATGCGGTCTCCCCGGCGCAGCCGCCTTACCACCTCGCCATGCCCTCCGCGTGGCGGGGAGACGGCGACCGCGGGTCTCGGGTCAGCCGCTCGCGGACGACGGCGAGCATCGCCGGGGTATCGACGTCCATGCAGATCTCGGGGCCGGCGCAGATGAGCGCGCGCGCGCGCACCCCGAGGAGCCCGGCCGCCCGGCGTTGCTCCCACGGCCGCTTCCGGGCGCGGATCGCCCGCTCGATCACCGGCCGCGCCCGCGCGAACGCCTGGGGCGCCATGAGGATGAGGCTCCCGCCGGTCAGCGTTCCATCCCGCAGGCGGACAGAGGTCTTCCGCGCCCGGGGGAACTCGCGGGTCACATCTTCACGGCGCACCACCCCGTACACGATCTCCGCATCAAGGGACTGCGCCGCACGGACGAACGCGTCGATCGCACGGGGGGTGACCAGAGGAATGTCCGCGCCGGCGACCAGGACCGGCCCGGCTCCGCCGAGCGCATCGAACCCGGCGGCCACGTTGTCCAGCATCGTGCCACCCTCGCCCACGGCAACGTCGACAGCGGCGGCGACCGCCGGCGGGAAGGGAAGCGGACCGACGAGGGCGATCCGACGGATGGTCGCGGCCTGCCGCAGGGCGGCCAGGACGAACTCCACCATCGGACGGCCCAGGAGGGGAAGGAACGCCTTGTTGGGGATGCCTTCGCCGAGCGCGGGATCGGGCCGGCCTCCGGCCAGCACGAGCGCGTCGGGCATCCCCCGACCTACCGCTCCTCGGAAAAGGTCCGGGTGAGGAACACCTCGACGTCGGGCATCGCGGCAAGCGCGCCGCCGATTTCCTTCGCCGCCGCTTCGTTCGCGACCATGGCGTACACGGCGGGGCCCGTCCCCGACAGCGACACGCCAAGCGGGCGCAGGGCGGCCATGCGCTCCCGGAGCGTGCCGACGATCGGATGGTTGGCGACCACGACGTCCTCGAATACGTTGCACAGCAGCTGCCCCACGATGCGGGGGTCCTCCGCCTCCAGGGCCTGCACCACCCGCTGTGTGTCTGGACGCTTCCGCACGGCCCCATGGTCCAGCGCTTTGTACGCCCACTCGCTCGTGATCTGAATGGTGGGCCGGGCGATCACCACCCAGGTCGTGGGCAGCGGCCGGAGCATCCGGACCCGCTCCCCCCGCCCCATCGCCAGGGCGGCGCCGCCGATCAGAAAGAACGGCACATCCGACCCGATCTTGCCGCCGAGGTCCATCAACGGCCGGTCGTCCAGGCGAAGCTTCCACATCTGGGCCAGGCCGAGCAGCGTCACCGCGGCGTCGCTCGATCCGCCGCCCAGCCCGGCCGCCACGGGGATCTGTTTGGACAGCTCGATCTCGACCCCTCGGGGGACCTGGAAGGTCTCCTGCAGCAGGTTCGCCGCCCGGTGCACGATGTTCTGCCGCTCGGGGGGAACGTCGGGGCTGGCGCACCGGATCGAGATGCCTTCGCCATTCTCCCGAAGGATGATCGTATCGTGGAGCTCCACCGTATGCAGCACCGTCTCGATGTCGTGATACCCGTCGGGGCGATCACCCAGCACGTCCAGGGTCAGGTTGATCTTCGCGTACGCGTTGAGGCGCAGCTGCTTCACCGCGGCACACCCCCCCCTTCAAAACACAAACCGCGGGGCCGCAGCGCGCGGCCTCGCGGGATCGACAGCGGGCAGAGCCCGAAGCCATTTCCTGCTCGGTGCATGGCATCTCTCCCTTCGAGGCGCCGCCCCGGCCATCCTTCCGGGTCCCTGCGTGCGGCAGTGCCGGAATTGCGCCTGTGCTTGACACCTCAAGGGAAATAACTATGATGGAGATTATGGTGTCGTTCTCCGGCGATTCTCCGGCGCATCCCGAGAGGCCTGTGACCGCGTCGGAGGCCACGGAGACCCCACTCGGCCCGGCCGCAGGCCGGCCCCACGGCCCGATCCAAAACGGCCCTGCCGCGGCCGCGCAGCCGCGCCGGCGGTGGGAACGCCCAATCCGGTGGGGGCGGGTTGGCATCCAAGTGGTGGCCGCCTGCCTCATCGGCGCCGTGGTGGGCATCGGGCTCAGCATGACCCCGCTGCGGATCGCGCTCCCCGGGTCCCCTCTGCTGAGGCAGCGCACCAACGTCCTGATCATGGGGCTGGACCGCACCGTCAGCGAACGGAATCCCAAGGTCGTGTACCCGGTGACCAGGACCACCACGCTCGTTGCCGCCAGCTTCGACCCCGCGTCCCGCCGCGTGTACCTGCTCAGCGTGCCGCGCGACACCCGGACGAGCATCCCGGGACACGGGACCACCAAGATCAACGCCGCCCACGCGTACGGCGGCACGCGCCTCTCGATTCGGACCGTGGAGAACGTCCTCGGGGTACGGTTCCCCTACTACATCGAGCTGTCTGAACGCGGGTTCGTGCGCCTGATCGACGCCGTCGGCGGCGTGAACGTCCACATCGAGAAGAATCTGAACTACGACGATAACTGGGACGGCCTGCACATCCACCTGAAGAAGGGATACCGCCGCCTGGGGGGCAAGGCGGCCATGGAGTACGTGCGGTTCCGGCACGACCCGTTGGGAGACATCGGGCGGATCAAGCGCGGGCAGCAGGTCATGAACGCGCTGCTCGATGAATTCCGGCAGCCCAGGATCGTCACCCACCTGCCGCGCATGCTGCGCGTGTTCCGCGAGGACGCCCAGACGAACCTCTCACGCGCCCAGCTCGTTGCCCTCGCGCTGTTCGGCGCCGGGCTTGGGCCCGGTGGGTTGGTGCGCGAGACGCTGCCGGGGAGTTTTGGGCAGAGCGACTGGATCCCCGACCTCCCCCGGGATCACAGCCTGGTGGCCCGGATGTTCTACGACGTGGATGCCGAATCGCTCGCGCACACCACGGCCGAACTCCTGGCGTCCCCCGCGAACCCGGACGCCGCCGGCGACGCGCTGGCCAGGGTGACGGCCCTGGGGGTCCGGCTGGTGGGGTTCGCCACCAGTTCCTCCGATTCGCCCACGGCCGTGATCCTCCACCACGGCGACCGCCGCGTGGCGGAGATTGTGGCCGCCCTCGTGGGCGCGCGGACGGTCATCGACAGTCCCTCGGCGGGCGGCCCGGACCTCACGGTGATCCTGACCGATACCACCACGGCGATCCCCGCCCCGCTCCCCCGGCAATAACTCCCGCTACGGCGGAGGACGCAGGTG
>VBAN01000104.1:4163-7502 GCA_005882445.1 Candidatus Segetimicrobium genomatis
CCACGAGCGCGGAGGCGACCTTCGGCCTCGGCAAGAACGCGCCGGAAGGGATGCGGGCCAGAATCCTGGGGGCCGCGTGGTACTGCGTGGCGACCGAAAGGATCCCATAGTCGCGTCCGCCCGGCGGGGCGGCGATCCGCTCCGCCACCTCGCGCTGGACGGTCACGACCAGGAGCGTGATGCCGAGCGGGGCCTCCAGCAGCCGCATGAGCACGGCCGAGGCAATGTTGTAGGGGAGGTTGGCCACCACCTTGCGGGGCGCATCCGGGGGGCCATCGAAGAGCGCGGCGGGCGGCATGGCGAGGACATCCCCCGGGATGATGCGCACGTTCGGACGGCCGCCGACGGTGGTATGCAGCGCCTCCAGGAGGCCGCGGTCGACCTCGACGGCGGTCACCCAGCCGGCCCGCTCCGCCAGACCGGCGGTCAGCGTGCCCACCCCCGCTCCGACCTCGAGCACGCTGTCTGCCGGATCCAGGGCGGCGGCGGCGAGCGTCCGGCTCAGCGCCTGGGCGCTGACCAGGAAATGCTGGCCCCACCGCTTCGACGGCCGGATCCCGAACTGCCTGAGGATTGCCCGCGTGCCGGTGGGAGTGGCCAGGTCGCGCGCGCTGGTGGATGCCTTGCCTGTGGTCCCCTCTACGCTTGGATGGGCCTCGCCTGCCCCAGGGGCCGCCCCCGATGTTGGCTTTTGCCTATGGCTTGCCGAGGATGTACACCGTCACAGTTCGGCGGCCAAACTGCATAGCCTCCTCGTAGGTGGCGACGCAGAGATCGATCCGGCGCCCGCGGATGGCCCCGCCGACGTCCCCCGCGATGGCGTCCCCGTAGCCCTCGACATAGACGCGCGTCCCCAACGGGATCACGTACGGGTCGACGGCCACGACGCCGCGCCGGGCGGGAAGCCCCATCGCGGTCCAGTTGCCAACCGGGCCCCCGTAGTTGTTCGGACCCGGATAGTAGGCGGTGGCTTCCATGATCATGATCTCCTTGCCGGCGTACGGGCCATGGGTCACGATCACCGGCCGGGTGCCGATGGCGATCACCCGGGGGATCGGGGGCGTGACGAGGGCCTCCTCGAGCGTCTGCACAGTGACCGGACGCCCGTCGGCATACTCCACCCACACCGTCCGATTCATGAGCCCGGGCTCCCCGGCGGACCGCAGCACCTGCCGCCCTTTCAGCAGGGTGTTATCCCGAACAATCTCGGTGGGGAACGGAAACCCACTGTGCTCGACCCAGCTCCGTGTGTCCCGTCGCTCAACCGTCAGCCGCATATTGGGGGCGAGCTTGGTGGACGGATCAGGGTACACCCGGTCGTGGGGGCGGACCTCGACGTTCATGGCGTTCAGCGCTTCGCCAACCGTGGTGGCGGCCAATTGGACCTGCTGCGGGACGCCGCCAACGGTCACGGTCAGGGGAACCGCGCGCACGACGCTGATTTGAATCCCGGGCCAGATGGCGGCCCCGAGCGGCGGGTCGATCCGGTCCGCCGGATCGACGGCCACCTGGTGTTCCCGAAGGACGTCGCCCACGGTCTGGCGGAGGGTGCTGAACGACCGGGTCTCGCCGTTGACCGAAAGGTAGACGGACTTGCCGAGCACCAGGTGCCACAGGCTTGGGTTCGATACAAACGGCAGGAGCAGGCCCAACACGAGAATCCCGACCAGGAGGTGGGACAGAAACGCCCACCCAAACCGGGGGTGCTTTAGGACTTCGATGTCACTGGCAGTTGATGGCAGGACAGCCGGTGCGATGGCTCCTCCCCCCTTCCAGTTCGCCTGCAAGATAGCCCCGCGCTGGCGGGGCCCGCCGCCGCATAGCTCAGATGGTTACGCATCGATGAGGCCTGACTGAGTTCTATGCGCCGGCGGATGCTGCGACGGTCAGGGGGTGGGGCTATGGGTTATGTGATATAGACTTTCTTCTACGGTTGCCACTATATCACATAGACAAAATTCAATGCAATAGTCACTTCTGATGGATGGAGGGCCTGGCAGATTAGGTCGAGGAGGTCATTGGAAAACTACGTTTGTGCGCGCTCGACCAACTCCAGCAAGATCCCATGGGCGGAGCCTGGGTGGAGAAATGCGACCCGCGTCCCATGCGCTCCCGGACGCGGGGCCTGATCGATGGCGCGCATGCCTGAGGCCGTTGCGATGGCCAACGCACGTTCGATATCGTCCACTTCGAGCGCAATGTGATGGATCCCCTCCCCGCGCGCGCCGAGGAACCGGCCCAGCGGACCCTCCAGGCCGGCCGGTTCGAGGAGCTCGATTTCGGCATCCGCCACCTGGAGAAAGGCGATACGGACGCGCTCGCGATCCAGTGACTCGCGCCGGACCGGCGAAAGCCCCAATCGCGCGTAGAAGGGTTCTGCGGCATCGAGGCGATGGACGATCACTCCGAGATGAGCCAGCCGGGCCTTACCCATCGGCGCCTGCGGCCATCAGTTCCTCGGCGGCGGTATAGGGATCCATCTCGCCGGCGGCCACCCGCGCAACCAGCTCGTCCATCCGGCCGCCGCTGATCCGGGCGAGGAAGCGCTCCTCGATGATCTCGATGATCTCCCGCCGCCGCCGGGCCTGCCGGCGGGCCATCAAGAGTCCCCGGTCGACCAGATACGCCCGGTGCCGTTCAAGGGCCTGGAGCACCTCCTCCGCCCCCCGGCCCTCGGAGGCGACGGTGCGCAGGACGGCAGGCCGCCACGCCCCGCGGTCGGGGGCCAATCCCAGCATCATCTCGATCTCGGCGGCGGTCTTGTCGGCCTCGCCCCGGTCGGCCTTATTGACCGCAAAGACGTCCCCGATCTCCATGATCCCGGCTTTGAGGGTCTGCACGCTGTCCCCCAGCCAGGGCACGGTGACCAGCACGACCGTATCCGCGGTGCCGGCGATGTCCACCTCGGCCTGGCCGGCCCCGACCGTCTCTATGAAGATGACGTCGCATCCGTAGGCGTCGAGCACCGCGACCGCCCCGGCGGTCGCAGGCGCGAGGCCGCCGAGGCGGCCCCGGGTGGCCATGCTGCGCACGAAGACCCCGGAGTCGGTGCTGTGGTCCTGCATCCGGATTCGGTCGCCCAGGATGGCCCCGCCGGTAAACGGGCTCGTCGGGTCGATGGCGACCACACCGACACGGCGGCCCTGGGCGCGCAGCAGCCGGATGAGCGCGTTGACCAGCGTGCTCTTGCCCGCCCCCGGAGGGCCGGTGACGCCGACCACGTGGGCGCGTCCGGTGTGGCGGTGGAGCGCTCTCAGCGCCGGCACCGCCTCGTCGCTCCGGCTCTCCAGAAGCGAGATCAGGCGCGCGGCCGCCTGGGGGGACCCGTGCAGGACCCCG
>VBAN01000471.1 GCA_005882445.1 Candidatus Segetimicrobium genomatis
AAAGACCAGCGGGAGCTGGCTGTACCGCTCGCTGATCTGGAGCCGCGTGGCCGCGGTCCCGGCCAGAAGCTGCGGTGGGGAAGGTCGGGTCGGCGTGCCCGGGGGGAAGAAGATCCCCCCCACGGCGAGCACCCAGGCAAGCGAAAGCCCCACGCCCTTGCGCACCATGGACATTGTCGTCGCCCCCCTTTAACAAGTCGATGGAGCCCCCGTCGTGACGCCGCCGTCAGCCTCATGACCCTTCACGGCGCTCGGTAGACCACCGAAGATCGTCATGCGCCCAGGGCCAAATGGAACGTACTTTGAACTCAGGAGACTCCAGCTTATCTTCAATTTTAAGCCAACCTCGGATGAGAACCCATCCTTCGAGAGAACTACCTGACCGTGCTCAATCGGAGGAGCCACCCTCATGGGTAAAGCTGCTAATTTTAATTACGCTCAACATTTGGGGTAATCGCAAGGTCTGATTAGTTTGGCCGGTCTCGCCGTCTCCGGGGGGGTCTCCTGTGTTGACGACATCGCCCCCCGCCGCAGACGCACCGTTCCCCCAGGTCCCCCCGCGCCTAAAACTTCGGCGAGGGCCAGATCTACGGCGAGGTCGAGCGCCGCGATCGGATTGACGCACCGTACATGACTATAATAGTTATGATAACCGTGCCGCGGAATGCTAGGCCCGTCATGGTTTGGGGGTGGCACGTATGAGGCGGGCGTCTATCGCCGCACTGAAGGCTCGTTTGAGCGAGTACGTGGATGCGGCCAAGGCGGGTGAAGAGGTGATCGTGACGGATCGCAACAAGCCGGTGGCCAGACTTGGCCCTATCACCGTGCCGGTCCGCGGGGAGGCTCACCTCGTCGGATTGATTCGCGCCGGACTGGCGCGGCCGGCGGTGCGCGCTCTACCGCGTAAGTTCTGGGAGCGCCCGCGGCCGCGGGACCGTCAGGCGCGTGCGCTGGCAGCGCTTATCGAGGAACGGGCGAAAGGTCGGTGAGATTCTGGGACGCCTCGGCACTGGTGCCGTTGATTATCCAAAACGCGCTGCTTTTGGTCAGCAACCGAATCCCTCTGGCCGGCCCCCCAGGAGCTAGAAACAGGGAGAGCAGGTGAAGGCGACGTTCACGATCGCCGTCCCCCACTCCCCATCCTGCGTCGTGTACTCGCCGGCCACCCAGGCCGTGCCGGACAGTGCGCTCGACGGGTCCGCGCCCGCTCCGGAGTAATCTCCCCATCGGTTGCCGGCATAGGGGGCAAGGCCCGGTTGAATGAGGACCGGAGCCCTGAGCGTGTTCGGAGGGTCGACGGCTTCCACCCGCCCGCTCGCCATCACCGAGGGGAAGTCGGATGGATTGGATTCCGTGAACACCGCGATGAGGTCATCCGTCCCGGCGATGTTGGGATCCGGGACGACCTGAATCGCCCCGTAGTAGAAGTTGCCACCCGCCTCCCCAAGGTCAAGGTCTTGGGTCCTGACCATCTGGGCCGTATCGATCTGCGTGAGGCGCACGCACGAGAGGAAATTGGAGGAAGCATCAAGGCAGCCGTCGTTTGCCGTCACCCAGATGTGCCCGTCGCGGTACACGACATCCAAGACGCGGTTATCATTCGTCTCGATCAGGGTGGAGGTGCCTCCCTGCGCCGCACCCGGGGGCGTGTTCAGAGAACCAACGTTGACGAGGTCGAGGGGCACGTTGGTCACTGAAATACTGACTGCGCCCGGAGGGGTCCCCAGGATGGAGAAGACATGGTAGACTTGCGAATTGTCGGGATCCGCCGACGCCATATACAGCGGGCCGCCCGTGGCAGAAAGAGCATTGGCCGGCTCGATTGTGGAAAAGCGGCTGCCGACAAACAGGGCGCCGTCGAGGGAAGGCATGCCGGCCTCCAGCTCGGTCTTGCTGAGGACAAGCACTTCGGCCCCCACGAAGGTGGTGTCCCGGTCAGCACGACCTTGTCGTCGCTGATCCCAAGACCGTCGAAATCAGGAAAAGTTCCGGCCACCCCCTCGAAATTATATATCGTCCAATGGAACGGGTCGGACGGCTGTGAGACCCCCAGCCACCACAGCCCTGACCCATCGGGCGCTCCGGAGACGCTGATGATGCTGAAAAACCACACTCCCGACAGGGGATCGAAGCGGACTTTGGGATCGCTGATGAAGAAGCCGGGACCCTCCCCAGGGATGAAGGCATGAAGGTCGAAAAGGGCGAGGACGTTGCCGGCCTTGTCGGCGATGAGTCCTGCGGTGTTGACCGCTTCGAAGATGTAGTTGGAGTCGGCCGCTACCTGAGTGTCGGGAGGCTCGCACCCGCAGGCCAGGGACTCAAAAAGCCCGGAGATCGGGGCACCGGTCACGGCGTCCGGTCCCTGCCCCGACCCCGTGGACGTCCGCGGCGGATGGGAGGGGGAGGCCCATGCGTGCTTGGCCTTCATGGCCTCATGGGAGTTGAGGGTTTTTGCTCTTTCGTGGAGGCG
>VBAN01000472.1 GCA_005882445.1 Candidatus Segetimicrobium genomatis
CGGCAACGCCGAGCGCCGCCGGCCCCTCGGTGAGGAGGCGTTCCCGGGGCCGCAGCTCGGCAGGCAAATCCTTCATCCGGGGTGACCGAGGTAGACGCACGGCCTCCGGCGGTTGTCCCCGCGGAGGAGCAAGGGGTGAGGACATTATTGAGGTTCCCTCGGCGACGGGGCTGCCCCCCTCAGAACAAGCCAGGTACGTTGGTGGGGGCGAGGTTGGGTTGACAAGCCTTCCAGGAGCGCCAGTCCCCACCCCCTCTATCGTGTGGACCGTCGCGGTCAAAGCATCCGGAACACGAATGCCGCAACAAGTATACCAAGGATGATCGCGAGGTTCAACCGAACCGCGAGCCCGAGCGTCAGGGTCAAGACCTGCAGATTGATCACGAACGGCTGGACCTGGCCGATGCCCGGGGGGACCAGGCCAAACCTGATCGAGCGGCCGAGCCACGCCAGATAGGTGAACTGACCGACCGCGCCGGCGAGCACGTTCCCCAGCATCGCTCCTGCGATCACGATCACCACCAGGATCCACCAGGGGTTGCGCCTCCGCCTAGGTCGGGCGACCACGAAACACCCCCCACCGGACTCGATCTCGAGGTCGCGCCGTCACCCCCGACCGTAACCGTTCGCTGTGGTCCGCGACGGCCGCGGGGCGCAAAAAAAGAGCGGCGCGGCCGCTCCGTTCCGCCCTGCCCGGCGACCGCGCCCCCCGGTGGAGCGCGGCCTGGCGATCAGGTCTTCTCTCCCGTCCCCTTTTCGGGAGCCGGGCCCTTCGGCTCCTCTGGCTTCGTGGCTTCCCGGAAATCCCGCATGGCCTTGCCGACCGCTCCGCCCAGGCCGGCCAGCCGGCTGGGGCCGAACAGCAGAATGACGATCCCGAGGACGATGAGGAGTTCCCACATCTTCGCGGACATACGGCACCTCCGGGCCCATTATACACAGTAGCGTGCGGGGGCGCCACCGCGTTCCCGCATGCCCCTGCGGGGGCTCCGTCCCGATGGACAGACAACAGCGTGCAGAGGTTGGCCCCCGCGGCCCGATCAGCGGGTCCGGACCGTGACGAATTCCACCAGCGCCTGGAGGCTGTCTCGGGCCGGCGAGTTGGGGAGCCGGGCCAGGCTCGCGGCGGCCCGCTCGGCGCGCACCCGGGCCACCCGGAAGGCGTGCTCCACCGCCCCGCAGCGGGCAAGGATCGCGTTCACCTCGCCCGCCTCTTGCGGGGCCCGGTCGCCGTCCGGGCCCAGGAGGATCTCCTCCAGCCGGCGCCTGTCGGACTCCGGCGCGTGGGCCAGCGCGTAAATGACCGGCAGCGTCACGTTGCCCGTCTGGATGTCGCTGCCGATCGGCTTGCCGACCTGCTCGGCGCTGCCGACCAGGTCCAGCGCATCGTCGGTGATCTGAAACGCCATGCCCCATTCGAGGCCGAACTCCCCGAGCGCGGCCGCGTTTGTCCCGGAGGGCCCGGCGGTGAGCGCGCCGCAGCGGCAGGCCGCGCTGAACAGGTGCGCCGTCTTCCCCTCGATGATCTCGAAGTAGATCCGCTCATCGGTGTGGGGGGTGTTGCCGTATTTGATCTGCTTGATCTCGGCCTGGCTCATCCTCACCGTCGCGCCGGCGACCCCGGCGGCGAGGTCGGCATCGTGGAGCCGCGCCAGGAGGTGGAAGGCTTTGCTGAACAGATAGTCCCCCAAGAGCACGGCCACCTGGTTCCCCCACACCGCGTTCACGGAGGCCTGTCCCCGCCGCACGGCGGCGGCATCGATCACGTCGTCGTGGATGAGGGAAGCCAGATGGATCAGCTCGGTGGCGCCGGCGACCTCCAGGCACGGGCCGCTGCTGGCGTCGCCGCCGCAGGCGAGCGCGCTGAGGCAGACCATCGCCGGCCGGAGTTGTTTTCCTCTGGTCCTGAGGACATGCGTCACCAGTTCGCCGATGAACGGCTCGTCCTGTGACAGCTCGTCCTGCAAGAGGCGCTCGAGGGTCGCCAGATCGCCGCGGACAGGAGCGTAGATCTGCGGAAGATCCATCATGGCGGCGCGGGGCCGGCGGAGGGTGGCGTTATGCTTCCGCCACGATCCCGTACAGCGAGACGAGGAAGAGCAGCCCGAACAACAACGCCCAGAAGATCAGGTACTTCAGCTGCACGGCCGCGGGCTTGGGACCCGGCGCCGGGGTTCCCGGTGCGCGCTGCGCCATTTACGGCTCCTCTGGGGCGGGGGTCGGCCCTGACGGGCTCCCGTCCGCCGGCGTTGCCGGGCTCACGCCGGCAGGCCGTCTGGCCGGCGGCGGAGGCGGCGGCGCGGGCAGTTGAGCCACGCGGTCGCTGAACTCCCGGACGGCCGCCACGAACTGCTCCTGCTCGCGCAGGCCGTAGTAGATCGTCCCGACGCGGTCGGGTTGGATCTTCTGGCGCTCCAGCCGCCGGCGCATCTGGGCGACCCGGTCCTGGATGAGGTTGTTGCCGAGCCGGTTGAAGCAGTCCCCCAGCGGGCAGCCGCACACGAACGTCCCGTCGGCTCCGTTCTTGAGGGCGAACTCCAGCCAGGACGGCCGGATGAACCCCGAGCACGGGACCTTGATCAGCGTCACGTTCGGCAGGTCCCGCATCGTCCCGTCCTCGCGGACGATGCCCTCCGCGCTCACCGCCCAGTCGCAGAGGAATCCGACGATCTTGGGACGGCGCGCGGCGGCACCCGGGCCTGCGGCGCGGGCCGGATTGCCCGGCGCGGGCGCGCTCTGAGACTGGGACTTCGGGGGGGGACCTAGCTCCGGCATGCGGTCAGCACCTTCGCCTGGACATCCTGTTCGAGGAAGTGGGGCAACTCCAGGGCCTCAAATGGGCACGCGCCGATACAGATGCCGCACTCGACGCAGCGCGATTCCAGGACGATGGCCAGAAGCTTGCGGGCCTGGGCCGCTTTCGTGACGCCCGGGTGGGGGCTCGGCGCCATCACGATCGCGTTGTAGGGGCAGTCGTAGTAGCTCAGTTCGCACCCGGTGCAGTTGGCGTCGATCACCTGGGCGATCCCCGACTCTCTGAGCCCCATCTCGGCCCTGGTCTCCGGAAGCTGATACGGGATGTAGAGGCCGTAGACGATGATCACGGTCGCGAGCACGATCAGCCACAGCGGGGTGAGATACTTGAGGCTCACGTACGGGAGCAGAAACAACCAGTCGACCGCGAGCTGCCTGGGCGGGGTGGTGGGCGAGGCCTGGGGCTGGCTCGCCGCGGGGATCAGCCCCGAGAGCAGCAGGACCACGCCGAGCGAGAACAGGGTCCAGACCGCCGGGGGCCACACCTTGGGGTGGCGGAGGCGCACGTAGTGCCACCACAGCAGCACGTAGAGCAGGACCGCCGGCCCCACGTGCAGGAACAGCATCCGCGGCAGGAGCAGGTTGGTCAGCCCGGGCCCGCCGAAGAGCAGGTTCCGCAGCCACCCGCCGACGGCCGGGATCGCGGCGAGGGCGTTCCCCGTCATCACCACCAGTAGTTCGGCGCGCTGGTCCCAGACCAGCACATATCCGGTGACGCCGATGAAGCCGGCGAAGACCAGCAGCATCATGCCGCTGATCCAGGGCTCATCGCGGGAGAAGCGGAACCGCTCCGTGAACCAGTTGCGGAAGAAGTGCAGCAGGATCACGATCATGAACCCGTCGGCGGAGTAGCGGTGGATCCCGCGGATGATCTGCCCGTAGGGCACCCGCTCCGAGATGTACTGCACGGTGGTGTAGGCCTCGTTGTACGACGGCACGTAGTAGAAGAAGAGAAAGAGCCCCGACAGGATCAGGATGGTGAGAAACAGGTTGGAGAGGCCCCCGGTGTAGTAGAGCGGGTTGAAGTCCGCGGGGTAGACCCTGTTGATCCCCACGTCCAGCCGGAGCGTCCACCGGAGGAGCGAGGCGAGCAGGCGCCTATACACCCGTGAACCCTCCCTTGCGCAAAAACAGCAGAATGAACGAGTAGGCCAGCAGCACCACCCCGATGAGCCCGCCGCCCAGCAGGCGGTGCGCGGGGTGGCCCGTGCTGGTCAGCTCCGCCCATGCGATGCCGATCACGCAGACCAGGCTCACCAGCGAAAGGATCGCGATCCACATCCCGTAGGCCGCCGCTCGGTCGTTATCCACCCCGGTCACCGCTTCCCCGCCGTGCCCCGGGCCAGCACCCACTCGTACAGGCCGATCCGGTGGCGGACCTGTCCGGTGGCGCGGTCGACTTCATACAAGAGGAACCCCAACCAGAGCATCGCCACGAGGACCGCGCATCCGATCAGCACCACCACGGCCCCTCCCTCGACGGATGGGGTGAGGCGCCACTGCCGCCAGGCCTGCAGGAACCGGCTCAGGCCGACCGTCGCCAGGCCGAGCAGGAGATAGAAGAGGGCTTTTCGCCGCATCATCCACCCGCGGGCGCGGCGCCGGGGGTGGCCCGTCCGGGGGCCTGCGGTGCCGCCCGCAGCGCCTTCCGGCGCCGGTGGGCGATCTCCCAGATGAACGCGAGCGTGAGGACCACGACCGTGACGGCGAAGATGACCGGCGGATCGCGGCTGATCACCGCGATGTTCAGCATGATCAGGACCGTGAAGCCGATGAAGTAGGCGAGCGCCAGCAGGCCGATCACGAAAAAGAACGGACGCTCGAGGGGCCGGGTCTCCTTCGTGCGGTCGAGGAAGGGCAGGGCCATCCCGTACCCGATCAGGAGCGCCGGGGCGATCCCCGCCCACAGCGGGGGCATGTATTTCACGAGCTGGTAGAGGGCCAGGAAGTACCAATCCGAGAGGATCGGCAGCGGCGTGCGGTTCGGGTTCGCCCACCGGCCCATCTCCGTCAGCCGGTCGAAACTCAGCCACGTCATGAAGACGATGACGAGCGCCACGGTGAACAGCGAGAGGTTGAGCCGCCGGCGGCGCGTCCGGTAGAAGAAGACCTCCGCCAGGATCACGGCAAGCACCGAGATGCCGAGG
>VBAN01000105.1 GCA_005882445.1 Candidatus Segetimicrobium genomatis
CCGTACTCCTCGCGCTCCTCAAGCCTAGCGGCCTCCTGGTGACGGACAACGTGGTGTCTCACGCCCACGAGTTGGAGGAGTTTCTCGCCCGCGTACGGAGCGATCCGTCACTCGAGACCGTCACCGTCCCCCTGGGGCACGGCCTGGAGCTCACCTACAAGCGGGCGTAGCTGCAGTTGCAAACACGACCCGACTGCCGAGAGGTCAAGGGAGGTGTCATCCGGCCTGCGGCACTGAACCTCCCTTGATTTCAATCTTCAAGAGCGTCTCCAACCCCCGGACCACGGCCGTGCTGTCCTGGGATCCGAAGCCGAGCGCGCGGGCCAGCTGCATCAGTTCGGCCGCGCCGTTTGCCGCCGGCAGCGGCACCGTCATCTCCCGCCCGAGTTGGGTGGCCTGGCGGAGATCCTTGTAGGCCATATCCAGCCGGAAGTTGACCTGGTCGAACGCGCGCGCGAATATCTTGGGCACCATGCCTCGGAGCAGCGGGCTCGCCGAAGTGCTCGCCGACAGCATCTGGAAGAGCCGCTCACAGTCGAGGCCGGCGGAGGCGGCCAGGGCGAATCCCTCGGCGATCGCGGCGGCGCTCACGATGCCGATCATGTTCTGCACCAGCTTGGCCGTGTGGCCGGCCCCGATGCCGCCGAAGTGGTAGATCTGCGATCCCATCGCGGCCAGGAGCGGGCGCACCGACTCGAGCGTGGCGGCGTCGCCCCCCACCATGATCGTCAGGGTGCCGTCCCGCGCGCCCTTCGTCCCGCCGGTCACCGGCGCGTCCAGGAACCGCCCTCCCCGCTCGGCTACGCGCGCGGCGAGCCGCCGGGTCTGCGGAGGAAAGCTCGTGCCCATGTCGATCACGGTGTATCCGGGCGCCATCGCCCGCGCCGCACCACCGGCGCCGAACAGCACCTCCTCGACCTCATCGGCGGTCGGCAGCATCATGATCGCGATCTCGGTCCGTTCGACGGCCTCGAGCGCGGTCGAGCCCTCGACGGCGCCTTTCCCCACGAGCCGCTCCACGCCGGCGCGGCTCCGGTGCGCCACCACCACCACGCCGTGGCCCGCATCGAGGAGGTGCCCGGCCATCGGCTCGCCCATCAGCCCAACCCCGAAGAATGCCACCCGCGCCATCGCCACCCTCCTCAGGCGTCCGTCCCTACGACCACGTGATCAGCGGATAGTTCGTCAGCCGCTCGTAGCCGGACTCGGTGATCAGGAGCGTGTCCTCGACCACCCCGGTGCCGAGGCCTTCGACCACCACCATCGGCTCGTACGCCACGGTCATCCGCGGCCGCAGCTCCGTCGTGTTTCCGGCGAACAGCCCGGGCGCCTCGATCACGGACATGCCGATGCCGTGACCGAACCCGCCCGAGCAGTAGTACGGTTTGAAGCGGGTCCCCCGCACCGCCGCGAGCAGCGCGTTGGAGACGTCGTCGATCGTCCGGCCGGGCCGCATCACCTCCAGCCCCGCCCGGTAGAGTTCGAGGCCGATGTCCAACAGCGCGTGGGCCGGCCCGGCCGGCCGGCCCACGGCGGTACACCGGCTGACGTCGGACATGTAGCCGTCCCAGCCGGCTCCCAGGTCGATGAAAACCATCTCGCCCTGCACCAGCGCCCGGCGCCGCGGCTGCCCGTGCTTCAACCCGGCCTGAACCCCGCCGACCACGCAGGTCGCAAAGGCTTCGCGCGCGCCCAGCGTATGGAGCCGCGCGACGCCCGCCGCCGCCACCGCGGTCTCCTCGACCCCCGCCTGCAGCGTTTTGAACACCGCCTCCAGCGCCTGATCGGCGATCGTCCCGGCATAGCGCATCTTCACGATCTCCTCGTCGCTCTTCGAGAGGCGAACGGCGGCCAGCAACTGGTCCGCGGGGCGCAGCCCCGGCAGCCGCGAGGCCAGCGCCGCGTACAGCGGATGGGGCAGCTGCGCGTTCCCGGCCAGCCCGACCCGGGACGCGCCGCCGGCCGCATCGGCGGCCAGCACGGCGACCTCGTCCGGGGAGCCCCCGTAGATCGGTCCAAGCGCGACGCGAACGTCGGGGACCCGGCACGACCAGATCATCGAGTGCATCGGCTCCCCGTGCAGGACGGCGTCGGTGACCACCGCCATCCGCCGGTCGGCGTGCAGCACGACGAACGCGTTGCCAAACGCCGGCGCGTAGTTGGTCAGGTAGGCGACGGCCGACGGGGCGGCGGCGTTCCCGAAGACGCAGAGCGCGTCCAGCCCCTCGCGCTGCATCGCCTCGCACAGCGCGGCGCTCCGGCGGTCGTACTCGGCGTCGCTGAACGCCTGGACGAGATATGGCCGCCGCGCGTCGAGATCGAATGCAACCCTGGGCATGGATCGGACCCTCCGTGGGGCGGCGAATCCCGCATGCGCGCCGCCCGAGCCGTTCCCTATATTGCGCAGTCGAGCCTTGCTGGTCGGCGCTAACTACAGGAAGCATCCCAACGGCAGAGAAGTGTGGGCACGATCATGAACCGTCCCCCCCGCGTGTCGCTGGACCACGTCCTTGTGGCCGTCCCGGATCTGGCCGAGGGCCGGCGGCGGTTCGAGACCGAGTACGGCCTGCGGGCGCTGGAGGGGGGACGGCATCCCGGCGTCGGGACGGCGAACATGATCATCCCCCTCGGTTCCGCGTATCTCGAGCTGATCGCTGTGGTCGATGCCGGCGAGGCGGGTCGGGCGCCGACCGGGAGGCTGATCAGCCGGGCGATCTCCGAGGGCCGGACCTTCGCCACCTGGGCAGTGCGCACAGACGACCTGCCCGGACGGCGTGGTTCTTCGCTGGCGCACGCAGTTCCTGGAGCCGCCGCCCGCCTCCGGCGGGCTGCCGTTTGTCATCGCGTGGTCGGTGCCGGCGGGAGCGCACCCCGGCGCCGCCGCCGTCGCCCACCCGTCGGGAGCGCGAACGATCAGCGCGGTTCGACTCGGGGACCCCAGCCCGCAACAGGCGGCGGCGCGGATCCGCGCGCTGCTCGGAGACGACCTCCCCTTCGCAGTCGAGAAGGCCGGGACGGGCGGCGTCCTGGCCGTGGAGCTCGACACGCCGGGCGGTCCTCTGGTGATCCGCTAGCCCATCACGTCTTGAAGACGCCCCGGCCGAGGGCGACGGGCTTGCCGTCCTCGTCGATGACCTCGACGTCGGCGACCGCAAGCGAGCGGCCGGCCTTGACCGCACGGCCGGTGGCGGTGAGCGCCCCCCTCGTGACCGGCCGCAGGTAATCGATCCGCAGGTCGATCGTGGGCACGTCGTAGCCCACCGCCGCGATCACCGCAAAATCCCCCGCGGTATCGATGAGGGAGGCGATGGCTCCCCCGTGCACGTACCGGCCGCCCTCTTCCTCCCCGGCCAGGAGGTCTTCCCGGAACGGCATGCGGACGACCACCTCGCCCGGCGCCGCGCGCACCATCTCCAGGCCCAGCAGCCGGTGATAGGGTGAGCGCCGCAGGACGTCCGGGAGCGTCTTGAGCGGCAGGGTGTCCACGCCTACATGCCTCCTTTCAGCACGCCGATCCTCTCTCTGGCGCGCCGCTGCAGCGCCGCGCGGTCGATCTTGCCGGTGCTGCCGAGCGGCAGGGCGTCGATGAAAACCCGTCCCGCAGCACCACGAAGGCCACGGGCGCCTCCCCCTTCAGCGCGTGCGGCACCGAGACGACGACCACCTCCCGCACGGCCGGGTGCAGGAGCGGCGTATCCTCGACCTCCTTCGGGTACACGTTCTCCCCGCCGACGTTGATCATGTCGTCCAGCCGGCCGAGGATCGTGTAGTAGCCGTCCGCGTCACCGCGCACCAGGTCGCCGGTGTGCAGCCACCCCTCCGCATCGAATTTCTGCGCCGTGATCTCGGGCGCGTTGTAGTATCTGGCCAGCCCGGGATTGCGCGTCCACAGCTCCCCGGCCTCGCCCGCGCGGCGCTCCTGCCCATCGGCGTTGACGACCCGGACCTCGCACCCCGGCAGCGGCAGCCCCGCGCTGCCGACCTTGCGCGGACCAAACCGGGGGCTCTCGAACACCACCGGGCCGCCTTCGGTCAGCCCGTACCCTTCGCTGATGCCGGCGTGGACGGTCTCCTCGAACTCCTTCAGCAGATCGGGCGCCACCATGGCCGATCCGCAGGCGGCCCAGCGGAGCGTGCTCACGTCGTGCTGCGCCAGGAGCGCCTTTTGGTTCAAGATCAGCCGGAACATCGCCGGCACCCCCGTCATGTACGTACAGCGGTACCGGTCGATCGCCGCGATGACGTTGGCGGCATCGAAGCCCGGCAGGATGACCAGGGCGCCGCCGGCCATCAGGATCGGCTTCACGGCCGACGCCATCGCGTTCTTGTGGTACAGGGGCACGGCCACCAGGGCCCGCTCGGTCTCGTCGAACATCATGACCCGGCGCACGGCGTCCGCGTTCCAGAATTGCCCGCCGTGCGTGAGCAGCACGCCCTTTGGCTTTCCGGTCGACCCGGACGTGTATGGCTGCATGCAGACGTCGCCGGGGGCCACCTGGACCGTCGGGAACTCCGGGGAGGCGGCCTCCAGCAGCCGCTCATAGGACAGCGCGTCCGCGGGCGCGGCCCCGGTCACGACCAGCGTCCGGACGGCGGGGACGTCCGCTCGGAGGCGCACGGCCTGCTCCAGCAGCGTCTGCTAGCGCAGCGTCTCGTAGCCGGCCCGGATGTTCAGGGGCACCGGCACCGCGCCGGCGCGCATGGTGCCGAAGCAGAGCTCGACGAACGGCCATTCATTGGGGAACAGCAGGGCGACGCGGCGGCCCGCCTGCACGTCCAGCGCGCGCAGCAGGTTGGCGACGCGCTTCATTCGCGCGTCGAGTTCCCCGTAGGTCAGGGTCACGTTTCCCTGGATCACCGCCGGCCGCTCCGGGAACGCCCGCATCGGGACGTACGCCAGGTCGCCGAAGTTGCTCGGGAACGCCGCCATCGGCCCTCCGCTCCTCCCCCGTTATTCCTGCGGGTGGATGATCACCTTGCCGAACACCTCGCGCTCCTCGAGGAGCCGCTCTCCCTCCGCGGTCTGGGCCAGGGGCAGCACCCGGTCGATGACGGGCCGGATCCGCCCGGCCCAGACGGCCCGGAGGAGCGCCTCAAGATCCAGCCGCGTCCACCCATCGGAGCCGAGAATGGTCAGTTCGCGCACCCAGATATACCGGATGTCGGTTTTCGGGTCGTACCCCGTCGTCGCGCCGCACGTCAGCAGGCGTCCGCCCTTGCGCAGGCTGCGCAGGCTGCGGACCCAGGTGGCGGCGCCGGTGTAGTCGACCACGACATCCACGCCGCGCCTGTCGGTCAGCCGCCACACCTCGCGGTCGAACTCCCCGTCCTGGTAATTGATCAGATGGTCGGCGCCCAGGCCGCGTAGCTTCGCCAGTTTGTCTTCGCGCGAGGCGGCCGCGTAGACGATGCAACCGGCCATCTTGGCGATCTGCACGCACGCCGTCCCCACGCCGCCGGACGCACCCAGGATCAGCACGTGCTCGGTGGGTCGGATGCGGCCCCGGCTGAGCAGCATCCGCCAGGCCGTCCCGTAGGCGATCGGCAGCGCCGCGGCCTCGTCAAACGCCGCGCGGTCGGGCAGCGGGATGAGGTTCGCCGCGGGCACGAGCGCGTACTCCGCCAGCCCGCCGGGGGCGTCCTCGCCGATGGCGCCGTGCTCGATCGCGGGATCGACGAGCACCCGCTGCCCCACCGCGACCCCCTCCACCCCGGGGCCGGTCTCGGCCACCACCCCCGCAATGTCGCCGCCGCTGATGAACGGCAGCGGGGTCTTCTTCCCCGGCATGCCGCGCCGGACAAAGATGTCGAGATGGTTCAGGCCGCAGGCGTGGACCTGCACCACCGCCTGACCGGCGCCGGCGCGCGGGGTGGGGACGTCCGCTTCCAGCCGCAGCGCGTCGCGGCCGCCGTGTTCGCGAATGACAATGGCGCGCATCTGCCTAGGCCCGCCCCCGTTTCTTCGGGTCCAGCGTATCACGGATGCCGTCGCCCACAAAGTTCAACGCGACCACCACGAGGAAGATGGCGAGCCCCGGGAAGGTGGCGACCCACCACTGGGCCAGCAGCTCGCGGCCGGCGCTGACCATGGCGCCCCACTCCGGCGTCGGCGGGGTCGCGCCCAGCCCAAGGAAACTGAGGCCGGCGCCGGTGACGATCGCCGACCCGAGGTCGATCGTGGCGAGCACCACGATGCCCGGGAGGACTCCCGGCAGGATCGCCCGCCGGAAGATGCCGATCGGCGTCTGCCCGATGGCGGTGGCCGCCTCGACGTACTCGAAGGTCTTGATGCCCAGCGCCTCGCCGCGCGCCAGCCGGGCGTAGGGAGGCCACCAGACCAGCACCATGGCGAGCCCGGCGTTGACCAGCCCGGGGCCGAGGGCGACGACGATGGCCATGGCCAGGATGATCGCCGGAAACGCCATGACGAGCTCGGTCGCACGCATCACCCCGTCGTCGATCCACCCTCCCAGGTAGCCGGAGGCCGCGCCGAGCAGCGTGCCCGCCCCGCCCGCCAGGCCGACGACCGAGAAGGCGAGCGTCAGCGTGTACCGCCCCCCGTACGCCACGCGGGCCAGGACGTCCCGGCCGAGGTCGTCGGTCCCGAAGGGATGGCCGGCGCCCGGCGGCTGAAACGCCGCGTCGAGGTGCTGTTCGTCCGGCCCTCCGGGGGCCAGGAGCGACGCCGCGGCGGCCGCCGCACCGCCCAGGCCGAGCAGCGCGCAGCCGAGGACGAGTCCGGCATGCCGGCGCCATCGCGCGAGGCCTGGCATCACGCGTAGCGCACCCGGGGATTGACCAGCATGTACAGCAGGTCGACGCACAGGTTCACCACGACGTAGATCGCGCCGACGATCAACGCTACGCCCATCACCGCGGGGAAGTCCAGGCTCGCCGCGGAGGAAAAGGCGTACCTGCCCAGCCCCGGCCACGAGAAGATCGTCTCGGTCAACACCGTCCCGGACATCAGCTGAGCGTAGAGGGTCCCGCCGACCGTAATGACGGGAATCAGGGCGTTCCGGAGCGCGTGACGGAACACCACCCCCCATCCCGTCAGCCCCTTGGCGCGCGCCGTGCGGACGTAGTCGTTGGACAGCACCTCGAGCATGCTGGCCCGGGTGATCCGGGTGACGAACCCGATGCCGACGGTGGCCAGCACGACGGCGGGCAGCACCATGTGGCTCGCGGCGTCCCCGAACAGGTCGGGCCGTCCGCGCAGCAGGCTGTCGATCAGGTACATCCCGGTCACCGGCTCGGGCGGAGAGGCGCCGGCGGTGAGCCGCCCCGGCGGCGGAGCCCAGCCGAGACGGAAGTACACGGTGGAGACCAGCAGCACCGCGAACCAGAACGTCGGGATGGCCACCCCGATCGTCGACACGCCGCGCGCCGCGGCGTCGATCGCCGAGTCGCGGGTCACGGACGCCAGCACGCCGAGCGCGATGCCCACCGCCAGCGCGGCGAGCAGCGCCACGGTGGCCAG
>VBAN01000474.1:0-1673 GCA_005882445.1 Candidatus Segetimicrobium genomatis
GTGGCCGTCGATATCGACGTAGAAGGTGTAGTCCCACGGGCGGGTCCGTTCCGGGCGCGACTCGATCTTCACGAGGTTGATCCGGCGGGTGGCGAGCGTCCCGAGCGCGCGGTACAGGCTGCCGGGCTCGTTCGCGACGACGAACACGATCGAGGTCTTGCTCTGGGCCGTGCGCGGGGCACTGGTCGTGCCGATGACGAGGAACTTGGTATAGTTGTTCGGGTTGGTCTCGATGCCCTCGTCCAGCAGCTCGAGATCGTAGAGCTGCGCCGCCCGCCGCGAGGCGATGGCGCCGCACCCCAGCAGGCGCTGCTCCTGAATCATCTTCGCGCTGCCGGCCGTGTCGTAATACGACACCGGCTCCATCCCGGCCCGCCGCAGGTAGACATCGCACTGCGCCAGCGCCTGAGGGTGCGAGTACACGCGCGTGATCGCCGCGCGCGGCTGCCCCGGCAGCGCCATCAGGCAGTGCACGACGCGGTGGTCAAATTCTCCGGCGATGACCAGGCTGTAGGCGAGCAGCAGATCGTAGGTCTCGTTGATGCTGCCCGCCTGCGAATTCTCCACCGGCACGACCCCGCGGTCCGCGCGCCCGGCCTCCACCGCGTCGAAGGCGTCGCGGAGGCTCGCGCACGGAACGACCTCCACCTCCCCGAAGAGACGCACCACCGCCTCCTCGCTGTGGGCCCCACGCTCACCCTGGAACGCCACCCGCACCGCCGGCCCCGTCACGCGCCGCCGGCGAGCAGGGTCCGGACCCCCACGACCTGCCCGTCCTGGACGAAGACCCTCGGCACCCGCCGGCTCACGCGGGTGAGCACCTCGTAGGCGATGGTCTGGGCCGTGGCGGCCACCTCCTCGACGGGCACCTTCTCTCCCCAGATCTCCACTTCGTCGCCGACCTCGACGGGGAGGGCGCCGGCGTCGACCATGCACTGGTCCATCGCGATCCGGCCGGCGATCCGGGCGCGGCGGCCGTTCAGCAGGACCTCGCGCGTCTCGCCGGCAAGACGCGGATACCCGTCCGCGTAACCGATCGGGATCGTGACGATCCTGGTCTCACGCGGGGCCCGATAGGTGTGCCCGTACCCGATCGGCGTTCCGGAGGGGACGCGCTTCGTGTGCGCGACCCGCGCCCGCAGGCGCATCACGCGGCGCAGCGGGACCCGCCCGGCCAGATGCGGGGCCGGCGGGATCCCGTAGACGGCGATGCCCGCGCGGACGACATCGAGGTGCGTTTCCGGAAGGGCGAGGAACGCGGCGCTGTTCGCGGCATGCCGCAGCCCGATCGGCAGCCCTCGCCCGACCACCCCCCGGAGCACCGCGAGAAACGACTCCAGCTGCTTTCTCGTCGGGCCCAGATCCGCTTCGTCGGCCGTGGCAAAATGCGTGAAGCACCCCTCCACGACAATCCCCGCGTACGCGCTCACCTGCCGGAGCACGGCCGCCGCATCGCTGGGGGCGACCCCGATCCGGCCCATCCCGGTATCCACCTTGAAGTGGATCTTCGCCGGGCGACCGGTACGAGATGCGGCCTGGCTCAGGGCCCCCGCGATCTCTGGCTGGAACACCGTGACCGAAAGGTCGTGCGCGACCGCCGTCTCGGCGTCCTCCGCGGGCGTCGATCCGAGCAGCAGGATGGGCGACGAGATCCCGGCCCGGCGCAGTTCCAC
>VBAN01000474.1:1687-2192 GCA_005882445.1 Candidatus Segetimicrobium genomatis
CTCGAGGGCGGCCCGGGAAACGGGGACCGCCCCGTGTCCGTAGGCATCGGCCTTCACCACCGCCATCAGCCGGGGCGTGCCCCGCAGCGCCGCCCGCAGCGCGCGCACGTTTTCGCGGACCGCGCCGAGGTCGATCTCCGCCCAGACGCGGCGGGTCGCCCGTCCCCGCAACTCTTGCATATCCGGGCGGCCGGTCCCCGTCACGGGGACCGGGTCACGGGACGGCGGTGAAGGCATCGTCGACTCCGCCCGCGCGGACCCGCGCGAGCGCACGAGGGATCTCATCGGCGACTTCATGGGCCAGCAGCCCGAGCTCGCCTCGGGCGGCGGCGGCCAGGTCGCCCGCGAGTCCGTGCAGGTACGCCGCGCACACCGCGGCGTCAAACGGAGACAGCCCCATCCCGAGCAGCGCGGCCGCGGCGCCGGTCAGGACATCCCCCATCCCCCCGGTGGCCATCGCGGCGTTTCCCGTCGGAATGACGAAGGCGCGCCCCTCCGGAGCGGC
>VBAN01000473.1 GCA_005882445.1 Candidatus Segetimicrobium genomatis
CCGCATCCGGCGCCAGCAGCTGTTCCTGCGCGCGGCGCTGCAGACGGTTCACCGCCCGGGGGTCTGGATCCGCCTCCCCCAGATCATCGGCACCGCCCGGGCCGAACTCGGCACCGATCTCACGAGCGAGCAGTTGCTGGGGTGGGTTCACGAGATCGACCATCTCGCGTCGGACGCCGTCTCGGCCCAGACCATCGATGGACACCCCGCGACGCAGGACGACGCGCTCATGAAGATGCCGCCGAGCTTCTGGATTGTCGACACCGACGACCTGCGCGCCAAGATCCGCTGGCTCCTCACCGGGGCGCTGCCGCCGCCCCTGCCGAAGCCGTAGCTCCCTAATACAGGCCGCCGTTGACGTCCAGGACGGCGCCGTGCATGTGCCGGGCGCCGGGCCCGGCCACGAAGACCACGACGTCCGCGATGTCCTCGGGCTGGGCGATCCTTCCGATCGGGGTCCTGCGCGTCATTTCGGTCCGCTGCTCCGGCGTCGTCACCCGCCACAAGAGCGGCGTCTCCACGGGACCCGGGCAGACGCAGTTGACGCGGATTCCCGTGCCCGCCAGCTCGGCCGCCAGGTGCCGGGTCAGGCCGATCAGCCCATACTTCGAGCAGGTGTAGTGCGCGCCGTTCGTGAGACTGGTGCGCCGGCCGGCGATCGATGAGACGAGCACGATCGATCCCTGACGCCGCGGCAGCATATGGGGGAGCGCCGCCTGCAGGCAGAGGAACGCCCCCTTCAGGTTGACGCCCAGCACCCGGTCCCAATTGTCATCCGTGATCTCGAGAATCGGGTCGGGGAATCCGATCCCGGCGTTCGCCACCAGGATATCCACTCCACCGCACCGCTCAACCGCTTCGGCGATCATCGCTCCGACCTGCGCGCGATCCGCCACGTCGGCCGCGAGCGGCACACACCGGCCGCCCCGAGACGCGATCGCCGCCGCGGTGTCGAGCGGCGGAGCCAGGTCGACGGCCGCCACCTGAGTCCCGCCGGCCGCGAACCTCTCCGCGATCGCGCGTCCGATCCCGGCGGCGGCGCCGGTGATCACCGCGGTTGTCTCCCTCGCGTCGCTCACGCGCGCCCCTGCCGCGCGCCGCCCGTTCCGGAGGAGCCGGCGCGCGTCCGAACCACCGAAGCCCTCAGCGCCTCTTGACGGTGGCCTTTTCCCCGGTCACTCCTGGGGCGTGCCCGCCGGCGCGTTGGGGTCTCGCTCCCCGGTCTGCGCCCAATCGTCGGACGCCGCCGCCGGCGGCGCCGGTTGGGTCGGGTCAGAGGTGGCTCGCCGCGCGAGCTTGCGGGCCATCTTGGCCTCCCGCTTCGCCTTGCGCTTGAGTTCCTTCGCGCGTTTGACGCTGGAGTAGTTTGGGCGGGCCATCGCACGCTCCTCTCAGACGTACCCTTCCTTCATCGTCACGTCGATCGGCCTTACCGACGTTCCACTTCTCGTTTCGATCGGCATGAGGTGCGATCACAGTATAGCACGCGGTGATCGCGGGAAGCCGCATTCGACAGCACCGCGAAAGAGTGCTACACTATACGCACGTGCGAATGCGAGGCCCGAGCGGCCCAGATCTGGAATGGCGAGAGCGAACCCAAAAGATCCGGGCGGCCGCCCGCAAGGGAAAAAATTCAAGTGAAATCGCCGAGATGGTCGCCCTCCCCGTCGCGACGGTGGAGCGAGCCCTGGCCCACGCGGAACACCCCCGCCTCTCGGATCCCGTAGACCTCCTCCAAACGCGCCGCGAAGGACCTGGGAAAGCCCCGGCGGACGTCCAGCTGTACTGGCTCGGATTCCTCACCGCGGCGGGACACATCTGCGGGCACGGATCGCTGCTGACGCTCGTCGTGACGCTTGGCGAGGAGGGGCGGGACTGCGTCGCGACCCTCATGGCCGATCTCGCCACGGAGCACATCCGGTACGAGTTCTGTCACAGCAGCATCGTCGGGTGGCAGGTCTACCTGCGCGACCAGGGCCTGTGTGAAGCCCTGCTCCCCTGGGGCATCCCGTCGGATTTCCACGGGGATGACCCGGCCCTGCTCGATGATCTGCCGAAGGAGTTCGTCGCGCCGTTCATTCGCGGATACACGGACGGGGACTTGATGTCTCGCCGATCCTCAGCCGGTTCGCGAAACGGCCACTTCGCGCTCCACGGCACGCCCGCCCTCCTGGCGGGAATCAATGCGATGCTCAAGCGGTGCTGGGCGGTGTCGAGCGGGGTGGTCAGTCAACGCCAGGACAGGACTGAACTCCGCGTCTCGGATTCCGGGGCCTGCCACACCATCCACAGCCACCTGAATTCGGTCGCGTCCCGGTTTCAGGCGGAGCGCGCGAAGGTGGCGCCGAGGAAGTAACCGCTACTTCGAGAGCTGCTGCTTCACCACCCGCTCGGCGTCATCGTTCGAAATCCATCGGCCGGTCTGCTGGAACGTCAGGTAGCGCAGAAACCCGGACAGCGACATCCCGTTCGTGTCGTCCGAATAGGCTTTCAGCCCCTTGATGCTCGGCCACTGCCCGGAGGCGGGCTGCGCCGTCGTCTGTGCGGGCGCAGGCGACGGCGCGTTTTGAGCCGGCGCGGGACCCGCGAACACCGCGACCACCAGGACTGCCACGATCATCGGGAGCAGCAATCTTCCCATGACGATCCCCCCTGACCTCCCCGACCCGGGCCGGAGCTCCACCAACCTACGCGTGCGGTTTGTCCCATTCC
>VBAN01000475.1 GCA_005882445.1 Candidatus Segetimicrobium genomatis
CCAGGAGGATCAGCCCCAGGGTGACGATGGCGTAGAGCCCGATGATGTTCAGCAGCGTCAGCGCGTAGGCCGTCGAGACGACCAGGGGGAGCGCGGCGACCGCCGCCGCAAGCAGCGCGAAGCCGGCCCGCTCCCGCGTCACGCCTGCCTCCGGCCCCCGCTGCGCCCGCCCATGTTACGCCTGTCTCTGCTGGCCGTGGACCAGTCCTTCCCGTTGAAGGAAGAGGACGGCGAGCAGGACCAGGAAGGTGATGGCGGTCCCATACCCGGGGGAGAGATATCCGGTGGTCAGGGCTTCGATGATGCCGACGAGATACCCGCCCAGCACCGCTCCCGGCGCGTTCGCGAGGCCGCCGATGACCGCGGCGACAAACCCCTTGAGCCCCAGCGCCAGGCCCATGTCGTAGGTCGCGCCGGTGATCGGGGTCATGACGATGCCTGCCACGGCCCCCAGGCCCGCGCTGAGGGTGAATGCCAGGAGCGACATCCGTCTCGGGCTGATGCCCACGAGCCGCGAGGCGAAGGCGTTGTCCGCGCACGCCCGGACCGCTGCTCCCGGGATGGTGCGGGCGAAGAAGACGAACAGCGCCGCGACCACCGTCAGCGACAGCGCGATCGCCCAGATCGCCTGGCGGATGAGCACGCCGCCCAGGAGCACCAGCGCCGGCCCGGGGGTGAACTCCGGCAGCGGATACGGATCGGCGCCCCAGAGCATCAGGGCGATCCCGCGAAACGCCATCGAGACCCCGAAGGTGATGATGATGAGGGTGAGCGGGTGCGCGCCGTACGCCGGCTGGATGGCCAGCCGCTCGGTCAGCGCGCCCAGCGCGCAGACGGCCGCGACCGCGATCAGCGCCGCCGCCCCGAGCGGGAGGTGCCAGGCCAGCAGCGTGGCGCAGACCAGCGCGCTCAGCATCGAAAACTCGCCCTGGGCGAAGTTCAAGATCCCGGTCACGCTGTAGATGAGGACGAATCCGAGCGCGACGAGCGCGTACAGGCTCCCGGTCGTCATGCCGGTGAGGAGGAGCTGAGGGAGCAGGGCGGACACGGCAACGAGGGCGGGCCGGTCAGGGCGCCTGCGCCGCCCCGGCTCCGGCTACTTCCAGATGTCCCAGCCGCCGTGCTTGATCACCACGAGCACCATGTCCTTGGTGGACAGCCCGTTGTGATTCTGCGGCGACATGGTGAACACGCCGCCGGTGCCGAGGAATCCCTGGAGGTGCTCCAGGTACTCCCGCACCCTGGCCTTGTCCGGTCCGACATGCCGGACCGCGTCGAGGAGCATCGTGATCCCGTCGAACGCGTGCCCCCCGAAGGTGTTCGCCGTGTACCTGTTGGCCGCTTCGAAGTCCCTGGCATACTTCTCCAGCAGCGCCTTCTGGGGGCCGCCGGCCGGGAGCTTGCCGGCGACCAGCAGCTTGCCGGCGGGGAACACCACTCCTTCCGCCGCCGGACCGGCCAGCTGGATGAACGCCCGGTTGGCGATCCCGTGAGATTCTAAGATGGGCACCTGCACCCCGAGCTGGCGGATATTCTTCGCCGCGATCGCGGCCGTCGGCGGCGTGCTCCACACCACCATCGCTTCGGGGTTCTTGATCCGGGCGCGGGCGACCTGGGCGCTCAGATCGGTGTCGATCGCCGCGAACGGCTCCGTGTCCACGACCGTGATCCCGCGCTGGCGGGCGTATGTGCGGAACCCCACCAGGCCGTCCTGGCCGAAGTCGTCGTTCCGGTAGAGAAACGCAAACGTCTTCACGCGCAGCGCGACGAGGTACTGCATGGCCGTCGCGGCGGCGATGTCGTTCCGCTGCGGCATCTGGAACACCCAGGCGCGGGCGGGGACGCTGAGCGTGGTGCTGGCCGCCACCGACATGAACGGGATCTCCGCGGCCATCGCGTAGTCGGCCATCGGCTGCGACTCCGGGCTCGTCGTCCCGCCGACCACGGCGACCACGCCGTCCTCGGTCACCGCTTTCTTCATTAAAAGCACCGCTTTGGTGGGATCGGCCTCGCTGTCGTAGGTGATGATCTGCACCGGCCGCCCGGCGATCCCGCCGGCCGCGGCGAGCTGATCCTGCAGCATCGCTGCGGTGTCCTTCTCCGGCTTGCCGAGCGAACCGGCCGGACCCGTGACGGCGAACACCGCGCCGATTCTGATCGGTCCGCCCTGCCCGAGCGCCGGCCGGCCGGATGCCGCCAGACCGGCGGCGAGCGCCGCGGCCAGCGCGATGATCGTGAGCCTTCGTGGCAGCGCCGCTTGCGTGATCACCACCCCCCATGTCTCGCAGCAACGGACGGGCGCGGTGTTATACGGCCGGCGCTCAAAACCCTCTCGGGATGCGGCCGCCTGATATGATGGAAGCATGCAAACGGGCAGGGTTCGGGGACGCTGAGTCCGGCGATGCGCCAGGTCCGGTTCGCCGCCGAAGGCACCGTGCACACCGGCACGCTCCGGGACGGCGTGCCCTTCGACCGGGCGGGTCGCGCCTACGATCCCCAGGCGGTGGTCTGGCTTCCTCTCGTGCTGCCGACCAAAGTCGTCGGGCTCGCCCTCAACTTTGCGGACCACGCGGAGGAACTGGGGATTCGCACCCCGGAGGAGCCCGCCCTATTCTTGAAGCCCCTCTCGTCGCTGGTCGGGCACCGCGCCCCGGTCGTCTACCCGTCGGGCGTGGAGTACATGCACTACGAGGTGGAGCTCGCGGTCGTCATCGGGCGGACCTGCCGCGGCGTCCGCGCCGCGGACGCGAACGCGGTCATCCGCGGGTACACGATCTTCAACGATGTGACGGTGCGCGACTTCGTGAAGAACTTCTACCGGCCCCCGGTGCGCGCGAAGGGGTACGATTCGTTCGGACCGGTCGGCCCCTGCGTGGTCGAGGGGGAGATCCGCGACCCCCACGCGCTCACGCTGCGCGCCTCCGTGAACGGCGAGCTGCGGCAGCAGGGGACCACGGCGCATCTGATCCATCGGATCCCTGCGCTCGTGGAGTTCATCTCCGCGATCATGACCCTGGAGCCCGACGACCTCATCCTGACCGGCACGCCCAAGGGGATCTCGCACGTGCGCCCCGGCGACGTGATGCGGCTGGAGATCGAAGGCATCGGCGTCCTCGAGAACGCCGTCGTCGCCGAGGAGGGCGAGCGCAGGGGACGGGGGGCGTGAAGCCATGCCGGTGAGAACGGGAGCCCAGTTTCTGCAGGGATTGCGGGACCGCCCCCGGGATCTGTGGCTCGAGGGTGAGCGGGTGGCCGATCCGACGGCGCACCCGGCGTTCCGGAACCTGGTGCGCAGCGTGGCTGCGCTGTACGACATGCAGCACGGCCCTGCCCAACGAGACGACATGACCTACGTGTCGCCGGCGACCGGCCAGCCGGTCGGGCTGTCCTTTCTCGCGCCCCAGTCCCACGACGATCTGGTGCGCGTCCGGACCATGATGAAGCGGTGGGCGGACTACTCCGGCGGGTTCATGGGCCGGACCCCGGACTACCTGAACCGCGCGCTGGTCGGATTCGCCTCGGCCGCGGCCTACTGCGCGGAGAACGACCCGCGATTCGGCGAGAACATCCGCCGGTACTACGAGTACGTGCGCGAGCACGACCTGTGCCTCACCCACACGCTGCTCAACCCTCAGGCGAACCGGTCGGTGGGTCCGTCCCAGCAGGCCGATCCGACTCTCGCGGCGCGCATCGTGGAGGAGAACAGCCGGGGCATCGTCCTCCGCGGCGCCCGCATGCTGGCGACCCTGCCCACGGCGGACGAGATCATGGTCTTCCCCTCGACGCTGTTGAAGGCGGGCCCGGATGACGCGCCCTATGCCTACGCGCTCGCCCTCCCCACCGAGACGCCCGGGTTGCGCTTTCTCTGCCGGGAATCGTTCGACTACGGGAAGTCGCGCCTGGACCACCCGCTGGGGTCCCGGTTCGAGGAGATGGACGCGGTCGTCATCTTCGACAACGTGCAGGTGCCCTGGGAGCGGGTGTTCCTGCTGCGGGACGTGGAGAAGTGCAACCGGGCCTTCGCGGCGACCGGCGCCGTCGCGCACATGGCCCATCAGGTCGTCACCAAGAACGTGGCGAAGACCGAGTTCATCCTGGGCGTGGCCTCGCTGATCGTCGACACCATCGCGATCGAGCAGTTCCAGCACGTGCACGAGAAGATGGCCGAGCTCATCGTGAACCTGGAAACGATGCGCGCGTTCCTGCGCACGAGCGAGGTGGAGGCGCAGGTGAACCGCTGGGGCGTGATGCAGCCGGCGTGGACGCCGCTGGACGCGGCGCGGAACGTCCACACGCGGATGTACCCGCGCATGGTGGAAATCCTCCAGCAGCTCGGCGCGTCCGGGTTCATGGCGATCCCCACCGAGAAGGACCTGCGGGGGCCTCAGGCCGAGACGATCCGCACGTACTATCAGGCGGCGCGGGCGGATGCCGCGTCGCGCATCAAGCTGTTCCGGCTGGCCTGGGATATCGCCCTCAGCGCCTTCGGGTCGCGGCAGGTGCTCTACGAGCGCTACTTCTTCGGCGACCCGGTGCGCATGGCCGGCGCGATGTTCAACGCCTACGACCGCAAGCCGTACATGGAGCGCGTGAAAGAGTTTCTCGAGCGCGCGGAGCGGACCGCCCCGGCGCTGGGGCCGGCGCCGGGCGAGTAGGAGCGGAGGCTGCCGTGGACACCCCAAGCCTGCCCGACCCCAGCGCATTCCGCCGCGTGATGGGGCTGTTCGCCACCGGGGTCACGGTGGTCACGGCCCAGGCGGGGCCGGAGATGCAGGGGATGACGGCCAACGCCGTGATGTCCGTGTCGCTGGACCCGCTGCTCGTCTGCGTCTCCGTGAACCGCCGCGCTCGGATGGATGCCTTCCTGGCGCGCGCCGGCGAGTTCGCGCTCAACATCCTTTCCGAAGACCAGCAGGCGCTCTCGCAGTTCTTCGCCGGGGCCTGGGCGCACCCCTCACCCCCCGAGTACCGGCTGGAACCGTGGGTGGGCGGCCCGCGCCTGGTCGGGTGCCTGGCGGCGGTGGGCTGCCAGGTCGACCGCGTGCTGGACGGCGGCGACCACCACCTCTTCCTTGGGCGTGTGCTCGCCGTGCACCGGTCGGACGGCCCTCTGAATCCCCTGCTGTTCTTCGGCGGCCGCTACCACCGGCTGCGGGAGCCGGTGCGGGAGCCGCAAGACCCTCTCGAAGCCTGGAACCCCGCGGACGTCCGGATTTTCTATGAGACCTGAGATCGACCTCCGGCCGGGCCATCCGGAGTTCAACATCCTGCGCGCCGCGCACGTCGAGTTCCGGGTCACGGACCTCGGGCGCGCCCGCGCCTTCTACGTCGATCTCCTGGGGTTCGTCGAGACCGCGCAGCGCGGGGATCGCCTCTACCTGCGGGGGTACGAGGAGCGCGATCACCACAGCCTGGTGCTGCGCCGCGCCGCCTCCCCGGGCGTCGGCCACCTCGCCTTTCGGGTGGCCTCCGAAGAGGACCTGGACCGCCTCGAGCACGGGTGCCGGGACCGCGGCCTGCCGGCGCGCTGGCTCCCGGAGGAGGTCGGCCACGGCCGGGCGCTCCGCGTGCAGGACCCGGCGGGCCTGCCGCTCGAGTTCTTCCACCGGATCGAGCCGGTGGAGCGGCTGCTGCAGCGGTACGACCTGTACCGGGGCGCCTGCGTGATGCGGCTCGACCACTTCAACTGCCAGGTCGCCGACGTCGCCCTCGCGGCGCGCTGGTATCAGCAGGAGCTCGGGTTTGGCTGCTCGGAATACACCGAGAGCGCCGGCGACCCGCCGCAGCTGTGGGCGATCTGGCTGCGCCGCAAGCAGAACGTGCACGATATCGCGCTGATGACCGGGATCGGCCCGCGCCTCCACCACGCGGCCTTCTGGGTGCAGGATCAGCTCAGCGTGCTGCGCGCCTGCGACATCCTGGCCGCGGCCCGGCTGACGGATCGGATCGAACGCGGGCCCGGCCGGCACGGGCTGTCCAACGCCTTTTTCCTCTATCTCCGCGATCCCGACAACAATCGCATCGAGCTGTACACGGGCGATTACCTCATCGCCGATCCGGACTGGCAGCCGATCCGCTGGCGGCTCGACGATCCGCAGCGGGCGACGCTGTGGGGGCACGCCGCTCCCGCCTCGTGGTTCGAGGACGCGTCCCGCGTGGAATCCATCGTCGACGGTGCCTTCGTGGAGACCCGGCCGCCCCGGCTGGCCGACCGGCCCAGCTTCGTGGGGTAGCCGATCAGTCGCAAGCACGATCACGTGTGCGCTCAAATGTGTGCTCTCTATAGACCGGCCTGCGCCGCGCGCGTACAGTGGAATTGATCTTCCGCAATGTACACCGCAGTTTCCCCAAGACAGCACCGCTACCCGAGAGAGGGAGCGGATCCTGCTCGAAAGGAAGAGGTGGGTACATGACGCATCAAGCAGGGCATTCCGATTCCCGCCTGGCTCCGCCGCGCCTCGTCAGGCGAGCCGTGCGCTGGTTTGCGATGGCGCTGTTCCTGGTATTGCCGCTGGGTTCAGTGCAGGCGATGGTGCCGAGCGGACCGCCGACCTTCAACACGAACCCGCTGACCTTCACGAATCGCTATGAGCCATTCGTGCCGCGCGCCACAAAGGTGTACTCGGGCGCCAAGTCGGGCGGAGTGAAGGTTATCCTCTTGGAAAACTACCTTTCCGAGACGCGCACTTTTCAGCTCGCCGGCGCCAACAAGAAGGATGCCGTCGTGTGCAGCATCCTCCGGGAGATGAAGTTCGATAATAACCAGCTGATCGAGGACTCTCTCAACTACTTGGCTCAGGCGGATGACGGAACCGTGTACTACTTCGGCGAGATCGTAGACGAATACGCAAACGGGGTCGTGACGAGCCATGAGGGCAGCTGGCTCGTCGGCGGCCCACGGGACTCGGACCCGCCGGAGACAGCAAACGCGCCACACCCATTTGTCTTCATGCCCGCCAACCCGCAGCAGGGCGATGTGTTCAAGCAAGAAGACCTATACCCCATCGTGGATGAGACAGACCAGGTTGTCGCAGTGAACCAGACCGTTACTGTCCCTGCGGGCACGTTCACGAACGCGATCCAGGTGCTTGAGACTTCCCGGCTCGATCCGACTACGGAACAGAAGTGGTACGCACCCGGGGTCGGCGTGATCCAGGGCCAGGCGAAAGGTGAAACGTCCCAGTTGATCGTATCGACGCTGCCATTGATGATACGCTCGCCATAGGCGTGGTGGGATGACGCCGTACTGGTAAGCATCCGCGTGTGGCCGGGGCCGGAGACTCGGCGGCCTCTGCGTCGTCTGCGGTCCCGGCCGCGTTGTTTTAACGAGAGCGCCTTCCTGCCTCTTGTTCGGCGCAGCAGGGGCGGCCGAGTTGCCCTCGCAGTAGCGTAACCTCGAACGCGAGTTTCACCAGCAGGGATGCGGTCCTTTGGGGTCCCCTGCCGCTTACCATGCCGGGTTTTTTGGGATTATGAAAAAATTTGCAGTTTATGCCCACGGCGCGCGGGGTAAAGTGACACCGAAGTTTCGCCGAAAGCTCACCGGATTTTTTCAGGAGGCAACACCGCGCCCCGAGGGGAGCGCGGATCCCGCCCGCGAGGAAGGAGTGAGTGTGTCATGGATTCGAGAACGGATTCCATGCCCCGCCTGGTCCCGCCGCGCTTCTTCAGACATGCCGTGCGCTGGCTCGCGCCGGCGATCTTGCTATCGTTGCCGCTCAGTCAGGTCCAGGCGGTGGTGCCGAGCCGTCCGCCGGATTTCGAGTCGAACCCGCGAACCTTCACGAACCGCTATGCGCCATTCCAGGAGGGCGCCGTCAAAGTGTACGCGGGGACTGCGGGGACCGCGCAGGAGGTCGTCGTCGACGACTACCTCACCGGGCAGCGCGCCTTTCAGGTCCAGGGGGTTAACGACGGCAGACCCGTCCGCTGCAGCATCCTCCGGGAGATGTCGTTCGATGACGGCCAGCTGGTCGAGAGCACGCTCAACTACTTCGCGCAGGCGGATGACGGCACCGTCTACTACTTCGGTGAGCTCGTGGACATTTACCAGAATGGGGTCATCACGAGCCATGAGGGCAGCTGGCTTGTCGGCGGCCCGGCGAACTCGGACCCGAGCACGACGGCAACCTCGACTAGACCATTCGTCTTCATGCCCGCCACCCCGGAGAAAGCCGACGTGTTCAAGCCGGAGGACCTGCTGCCCGTCGTCGATGAAACCGCCCAGGTGGTCGATACCCAGCAGACCCGCGGCGTCCCCGCGGGTCAGTACCGGGATGTGATCCAGGTCCTTGAGAGTTCCGAGCTCGATACGGCAACGGAAAACAAGTGGTACGCGCCCGGGGTCGGCGCGGTCTCGATCGTGGCGCAGGATGAAAAGCTCGATCTGATCGCGTCGACGCTGCGCTCCCCGTAGTGGGGACGAGGCCGGGCCTCAGACGTCCTCGGGCTGCCGTCCATAGATGAGGAGTGCCGCCAGGATGGCGAGGCCGTACAGGATGCTTCGCCCGGCCTCGGGGATGCTCATGAGCGTGAGCACGTCGGTGAGCACGGTGAGGATCATCGCGCCCGCGATCGTCCCGAGGTAGTGGCCGCGGCCGCCCAGGATGGACGTGCCGC
>VBAN01000108.1 GCA_005882445.1 Candidatus Segetimicrobium genomatis
TCCCGCAGTCCCGCCAGCCCCTCGCCCTGCGCCAGCCGGGCCTTTAACTTTCCGGGATCTTCGTGTGCTTCTTCGGCTAGTTTCTCGATCGCGGTGGAGATCTCCTCCTCGGTCAGCGTCAGTGCCTCGTGCCTCGCCACTTCGTCGAGGAGAATCCGCGTGCGGACTCGCCGCTCCGCGGCGGGCCGGAGGTCCGCGCGCAGCGCCGCTTCGTCCTTCTCCTGAGACCGCAGGTAGGTTTCCAGGCTCAACCCCCCCGATCGCAGCCGCTGGACGAGATCGTCCAGCACGTGCTCCACCTCGTGCAGCACCATGCTCTCGGGCAGATCGATGTGCGCCTGCGCAAGGAGCCCGTCAACCACCCGCGCGCGCAGGTCGCGCTCCGCCGCGCTGGCCCGCTCCTTGCCCAGCCGACCCCGCAAAAGATCGCGCAGGGCCGCGAGCGTCGGTTGGTCGGAGACCGTGCGGGCGAACGCATCGTCCAGCGGCGGGAGTTCCTTCCGGCGGACATCGAGCACGTGCACCTCGACCGGTCCCTCCGATCCCGCGGGCTGCGCGGTCCGCTCATCGCCGGGCCGGGCGCCTTCCAAGGCCGCCTCGACTTCCGCGGGCAGCAGCCCGCCCCCCGCCTCCACGAGGAGTTCCTTGCCGGGCTGGAGCCGCTTCAATTCCTGGGGGGCGCGCTTGACGTTCAGCAGGACAAAGTCTCCGCGGCGCGCGGCCGCATCACCGGCGCTGACAAGATGCCCGTGCCGGTCGCGCAGGTCCTCGAGCACCCGCTCCACATCTTCGTCGGCGACCGTGGGGTTCTCCGCCGCGACCCGCAGGGCCCGATAATCGGGAAGGGTCACCTGGGGATACACGTCCACCGTCGCGATCAAATGCAGCCCCCTTCCTTCCGCGGGCTCCTTGATCTCGAACGATGGGGGAGCGACGGGGGACAGTCCCGCTTCAGCGACCGCCTTTGCGTAACGCTCGGGCAGCAGCTTTTTCAGCGCTTCTTCCCGCAGGGTCTCGGTTCCGACGTGACGCTCGAGCACCGTGCGCGGCGCCTTCCCCCGCCGGAAGCCGGGAACCTGCACCCGCTGCACCAGCGTGGCGAAGGCGCGGTCCATGGCCCGGCCGACCTCGTCCTCCGCGATCGCGATCTCGAGCACCGCCCGGCTTCCCGGCTCAGTTCTGTACGCGTTCTTCACCGGCGCCGTCGCCATGAATCCTGGAACGCCTCCCTTTCGTCTCCCGGGGGGACTTTGGATGGGAAATAGCCTCGACGGGTCAATCCGCCGAGGCTATTCTCACCCGGAGGAAGTATAGCATACGGCCCCGCGGGCGTTCAAGCGACCCACGCATGCGAGACGCGTGAACGGTCCGGACGAAACGCGCCGAGCGATGGTGCGGGCGGAGGGATTTGAACCCCCACGGACCTTTCGGCCCACCAGGTCCTAAGCCTGGTGCGTCTGCCGGATTCCGCCACGCCCGCCCGGCAGTGTTCAGGATAACACCCATGGTGGTCGACGGACAAGTCGATTCCTCCGCGCACGATTTACACGCTCCGAGGCCTCTGCTAGAATGACACCGTTCGGGACGGGCCGTTAGCACAACTGGTAGTGCAGGGGACTCTTAATCCCAAGGTTGCAGGTTCGAGTCCTGCACGGCCCACCACGCACCCCGTTGCATCGGATTGCACCGGATTGCTC
>VBAN01000476.1 GCA_005882445.1 Candidatus Segetimicrobium genomatis
CAACCCGGCGGCCCAGATCTTGCGGTCGACCAGCGCCCGGTACAGCGCCCGCTGATCCACGATCGGTCCGCGCGCGATGTTCACCAGCACCGCGGTGGGCTTCATCAGCCCCAACTCCCGCTCGGCGATGAGGTGGCGGGTCTCGGCCGTCAGGGCGCAGCTGACCATCACGAAATCCGACTGCCGCAGCAGATCGTCCAGCGAGACGTACCGGGCGCCGACCTCGGCTCCCAGGGCTTCGGCGGGCCGGCGGTTGTTGTACAGGATCGTCATGGCAAACCCTCTGGCCCGCCGCGCGATCGCGGCGCCGATCCGCCCCAGCCCGATGATCCCCAGGGTGGCCCCGTGGACGTCCTGGCCGGTGAACCCCATCAATTCCCACGTCTTCCACCGGCCGGACCGGGTGAACTTGTCCCCTTCCACCACGCGCCGGGCGGTGGCCATCAGGATCGCCCATCCCATGTCCGCGGTGGTCTCGGTGAGGACCCCGGGGGTGTTCGTCACAAAGATCCCGCGGCGGGTCGCGGCCGCGACATCGATGTTGTCGATGCCCACCGCCACCTGCGCGATGACCGTGGACCGGCGCATCCGGTCGATGACCTCCGCGTCCATCTTCTCGGTGATCAGGCAGATCACCCCGTCGACGTCGACGACCTCGCGGAGGAGACTTTCCCTCGCCACCGGCTCGTCCTCCCGGTCCCACATGCGGTACTCGACCGCCCCCTCGAGCATCCGCATTGCCGGCTCCGGCAGAGGACGCGTGATGTAGATCCGCGGTTTGGCCATTCCTCTGCTCCTCTCCTACAGTTGTGCCCAGGCCTCGGCGAAGACGCGCTTGGTTCCGGCGATCACGCCTTCCGAGGTCTCGCCCGCCGTGGGTTTGACCTCGAAGCTGAGGAACGGGCGCTCCGTGCCTCCGAGAAAGCCGATGTCGAACAGGACCCGGAGAAACTCCACGACCTGCGGCGTATCGTTCTCGCCTCCCTCGATGCCGAACCGGGGGTGCTGGTCCCCGTACGCCGGATGGGCCCGATCGCGCATGACGCAGTTGCCGATGTGCGCATGGACCAGGTGCTCCCGCCCGACGGTGAGGCACTCCCGGATCCCTTCCGCCAGCAGGGGGATGTGGCTGAGGTCCAACATGAGGCCGAAAACGGGAAAGTCCCTGCGGACGGCCTCGGACACCCCGACGCACAGGCGTGTGGGGCCGGCCAAGGCCTTCTTCTCGATCGTCCGATCGAAGGTCTCCAGCGTGATCCCGATCCCCCGGCCGCGCCCGTAGGCGCAGAGATCGAGGAGCGACTCCACCAGCAGCCGAGTGGCTCTGGCTTCGTCGGACGGGCCCGGATACGGACCGTTGAGCACGGCCACGCGCCGCGCGCCGAGCTGGGCCGCCTGGTCGATGCACTGCTGCACCAGCGCGACCGCCTTCTTTCGCTCGCCCTCATCGAGCGCGTTGAGGTTGGACTTGGTCACGAGCAGCGCCGACTGCGCGCCGAACCCGACGCTCAGATGGCTCTCCCGGAGCAGCGCGGCGGCCGCGGCCCGCTCCGCGTCGCTGTGCACCCAGCCCGTCTCGACCGCCGTGAAGAACTCGTCCTGGGCGATCTGCCGCAGGGTGTCGACGAACGGGCCCTCGCCCCGCAGGACGGAGGGGAACGCCATGAAGTGCACGATCCCCAGCCGCAGGTAACGGTGCCAGGACTCCTGCATGCAACACCTCCGGTGCGGGGAGCAGGCCGTCTCGCGCGCGCGGGACTTCACCATCATACTTCTCGGCGCGCGCGGGCTTCCCTGCGCGGACCTGCGCCGGACCCCCGGCTGTTACCGCGCTGTTACCGGGCGGGCAGGAGCGGCGCCAGCGTCCCGATCGTCTGCGCGGCCGCCGCCTCGAAGGAGGGAAGCTGCAAGATCTCCGCCGAGAGCGCGCCGCCGTACTCCAGGGTGCCGAGATCCGCGATCAGCGAACGGAAATCCAGGTGCCCGCTTCCCGGAGCCCGCCGGTTGCTGTCCGCCGCGTGCACGTGCCAGAGGCGCGGGCGGGCCCGGCGGAGCGCCTCCGAGAGATCCGGCTCCTCGATGTTCATGTGGAAGGTGTCGGGCAGGACCCCCACGTTCTCTTCCCCAAGCCGGGTGAGGAGGTCCATGACCTCGTCGACCGTGTTCAGCCAGTTGCTCTCGTAGCGGTTGATGGGCTCGATGACGATGCGCAGCCCGCGGGGTCGCGCGCGGCGCGCCAG
>VBAN01000107.1:0-2066 GCA_005882445.1 Candidatus Segetimicrobium genomatis
GGAGGTGGTCTGCGATCGGACGCCCTTCTACGCCGAGGCCGGAGGGCAGGTGGGAGACACCGGAGAGATCGTGACGCCCGGCGGCGTCGTGGAGGTCACCGATACCCAGCGGCCGGTCCCGGGCCTGCTGGTGCACCGCGGCCGGGTCACGCGGGGGGACGTGGCGGAGGGTGAGGCGGCGCGCCTGCGGGTCGACGTCCTTCGCAGGCGGGACATCATGCGGAACCACACCGCCACCCACCTGCTGCATCGTGCCCTGCAGGAAACCCTGGGCGAGCACGCGCGCCAGGCGGGATCGCTCGTGGCTCCCGATCGCCTGCGGTTTGATTTTTTCCATCTCCGCGCCGTGACACCGGAGGAGCGCGTCCGCATCGAGGCGAGAGTCAACGAGCAGGTGCTGGCCGGACTCCCGGTGCGCACCGAGGTGCTGGCCTACCAGGACGCCATCGCCGGCGGCGCCACAGCGCTCTTCGGTGAGAAGTACGGGGACACGGTGCGGGTCGTGAGCATCGATGAGTACAGCCGGGAACTCTGCGGTGGAACCCACGTCGCGTCGACCGCCGAGATCGGGCTCTTCCTGCATCCGCCGCATCGAGGCCCTCACGGGGCGGGCCGCCCTCGCGCGGGCGCGGGAGGATCAGGAGGTCCTCCGGGACCTCGCCGAGACCCTGCGGGCCTCGCCCTCCGAGGTCCCGGAGCGTGTCCGGCATCTGGCCGGCCGGGTCCGGAGCCTCGAGGAGGAGGTGGAAGCGGCCCGCGCGCAGGCCGCGGTGCCGGACCTCGAGGCGATCGTGCGCAGCGCCCCCGACGTCGCCGGCGTCGCCGTTGTCGGGATTACCAGCCCCGGCGCCGGCCAGGCGACGCTCCGGGCGCTCGGGGACCGCGTCAAGCCCAGGCTTCGCGCGGGCGTGGTCATTGCCGCCTCCGCACGCGACGGGCGGGTGGACGTGGTGGTGATGGCGACCCCCGATGCGGTGGCGCGCGGCGCGCACGCGGGCAAGGTGATGGCCGTGCTCAACCGGAAGCTCGGCACCCGGGGCGGCGGCCGTCCCGAACTGGCGCAGGGGGGCGGCGGCGACCCGGCGCTGCTCGATGCGGTGATGGCCGACCTGGCATCGGTGGTGGGCGAAGCCCTGGGGGCGGCCGCGGACGGACGCCGGTGACGATCCTGGGACTGGACTTGGGGGAGCGGCGGATCGGGGTCGCGCTCAGCGACCCGACGGGGACGGTGGCGGTCCCCCTTTTGACGATTTCACATACCGCGGTGCGGCGCGACCTGGCGGAGGTGGCTCAGCTCGCGAAGTCTCGCCGGGTGGAGCGCATCGTCGTCGGCTGGCCGCGCAACATGGACGGGACGAGCGGTCCCGCCGCGCGGAAAGCCGAGGCGTTTGTCCGGGCGCTGCGCGGGCTGGTCGACGTCCCGGTCGACCTGTGGGATGAGCGTCTCTCGACGGCTGCGGCCGAGCGGGCGCTGATCGAGGCCGGCGCCCGGCGCGAGCACCGGCGCGCGGTCCGGGATCGGGTTGCGGCGGCGCTGATCGTCCAGAACTATCTCGAAGCTCGGCCCTGGGAGCGGGACGCTCCCGCCGGCGCAACGCGCGAGGGGATCTAGCGCGCCACCGGGCGGGGGGCGGCCGGACCGATCTTCAACGACAACCGGCTGTCGGTTGACTCCTCCACATCGATCTGAAACCCATCGATCAGCGACACATCGATGTCCCCGACGGCGCGTCCTTCCGTGACGATGTCGATGACCGCCTTCGATCCCGCGTAGGTTCTGAGCTTGACGCTGAGGACGCCCTTGATCCGGGCGAGGGCCGCCATCAACTTGGTGGCCTGCAGGAACGAGTTGATCGGGCTGACCACGATCTCGCCGCTGGCGCGCCCCACGGGCGAGGGCGGTTCCGCCGCATCCTGCGCTGCCGCTCCGTCGGTCTCGTCGGTCTGATCGACCGTCTCGTTGTTCTGGCGAGCCGGGCCTGCGGCGCGAGCCGGGACGTCCACGTGCGCCGCGGATCGAGCGCCCGCCGCATGCGCCCCTGGCGCGGCGGCCGCATGGGCGTCTT
>VBAN01000107.1:2155-8735 GCA_005882445.1 Candidatus Segetimicrobium genomatis
TGCCTCCTCGCTTCGGAGCCCGCCTGTCATGCGGTGCAGCGAGGGAAGGACGGCGCTTTCCACCTCGGACCTCAGACGGGCGATGACCTGCAGCGACTCCTTGTGCTTTTCGACCAGCGCTTCCAGCCCTCGAGACACGCCTTCGCGATCGACGACGAAGGCTTCCAGTTTGGCGACGATGCCCTCGATATACTGCTCCGCGCTTTTCCTGATTTCTTCCACCTTCTGCCCGGCGGCCCGCTCGGCGGCCTGCACCTGATCGTGGGCGGCAAGGCGCGCGCGCTCCAGCGTCTCCTCGGCGGTCTTGCGGGCCGACTGGAGGATCTCTTCGGCGGCGGCCTGAGCGGAGGCCTCGGCGGCCGCCACGGTCTCCTCGACCTTCGCCTTGGCCGATTGGATGATCCGCTCGCTGGCCCCTTCGGCCTCCGCGAGCGCGCGGGCGATCACCGCGTCCTGCTCCTGATACGCCGCGATCATCTGCTGCGCCGTTGCGGCCTGCTGCTGCAGCTCCTCGGCGTTGGCGGTGGCGTTTTTGAGCAGGGTCTGGGCGGCTTCTGCCTGCCGCTCCAGCTCCTGCGCGATCGCGGTGGCTTCGCGGATCGATGCGTGAAGCGCCTCACGACTGTGGCCGGTGCCATCCATCCCCGCAGCCTCCCTCGGATCACGGATAAGCGGACGCGCGTGTATTCCGCGAGCATCGGTGGCGCCGGAACGATCGGCCCGCCGGTAGTCGCCGCCTGCGCGCTGACCTTCCAATAGGGCATGCCGGCGCGTGTGCCGGCATGCAGCCCTATCCGGCACTATGCCCACATCGTCGTCCGGATAGACGCACTTGCCCGTCAGCGCCCGTGGAGTTCTGTGGAGGTTTCAACGAAGACCGGAACCTGCGCGGAGCATCACGCCAGCCTCCGGCGAATTCCTTGACAATCATCACGCCATATGTTTAACTCACAATGCTTCCGTCAAGGGCAAACCCAGAGAGATCTGGGGGCGCAAAGCCACGGGACAGGCCAGCGGTGCTGGCAAGTCAGCCGGGTTGCCGGAGCGGCAACTTAAGGCCAACTTGTGACCTCCCGTGATGCGCGGGAGGTCGTCATGTTTCTCCCCTCCCGCGGCTCATCGCCGCGACCTGGTCGTCGCTCGTCGAGGAGGGGATCATGGCCAGCACTCGATCGGCTGTCAAGGAGCCCCACACGGACATCTCCCCGCCGCAACAAGATACCGAACTCGACCTCGCACTGCTCGCAAAGTTCCGCCAGTACCGGCGCGCCAGCACTCCGCAGCTGCGGGAGGAACTCGTCTGCCATTACCTGCCCCTGGCCAAGCGAATCGCGCGCCGGTATGTTCGGGTCGGCGTCCCGCTCGACGACCTGGCGCAGATCGGCACGATCGGCCTGATGAACGCGGTGGGGTCGTTCGACCCAGGCCGCGGCGTCAAGTTTGAAGCGTACGCGTACCACCATATCGCCGGGGAGATCCGGCACTACCTGCGTGACGCCGTCGACCAGATGCGGGCGCCCCGGTGGGTGCGGAAGCTCTACGGCGAAGTGACGGAGACGGTCGCCGGGCTGCGGCAGAGCCTCGGCCGGACGCCGACGCTCTCGGAAATCGCCAAGCGGATGAACCTTACCGAAGCCGGCGTCCTCGAGATTCTCCGTGCGCACAACCAGTCCCGCGTCCATTCCATGAGCGATCTCGTGGACCATCAAGAGGTCCGGCGGGACGTGATCGCGCATCAACGGTACATTTCGTTCCAGCTCCCCATCGAGGACCGGATCATTTTGTTGAAGGCGGTTGAGCGCCTCGCGGACCTGCAGCGAAAAGTGGTCTACTACCTGTTCTACCAGGATCTGACCCAGAGCGAAGTGGCCAGCCGGTTGGGAGTCTCGCAGCGGCACGTCTCTCGGGTGCTCGCCGCCGCGCTGAAGCGTCTTGCGACACTCCTCAAAACGGGTGAAGGTGACGACGCCAGGGACGGGACGACAGAGGAGGTACGAGAGCCGTGAAGCCATCGGACGATCTGCCGATCTATCCCATCAGGACCGTTGCGTCGCTGTCGGGAGTCGACGCGCGGCGCCTGCGGAGTTGGGAGGTGGAGTATCAGCTCCTCCGTCCCGCGCGGACCAAGGGCGGACACCGGTTGTACTCCACCCGGGATCTCCGGTTGGTTCACCAGGTGGACGGCGACGAGACCACCCCGCGGCCTCGAGCCCCCGAGCCGGCCGGCGCCATGGGGGCCGGCAACACTGGGAGGCGGGGTGAATGAAGAAGGCCCGAGAGGTCCTCGGGGCCATGGTGGCGGGGACCGACGGGGTCTTGGCGGCGGGGCTGATCGGCATGGACGGGGCGCCGATCGAGCTCCTGAAGATGGAAGCCGGATTCCCTGCGGAGAACGTGAGCCAGGACGTCGTCACCGCCGCGAAGCTCCTGCTCTACATGGTCCGCAAGGCCGAGGGGGGCTCCTTCGACCAGTTGATGATGAGCTGCGAGCGGTTCACGGTCTTGGCGGCGATGCCGGGACTCGACTACTGCGTCGCATTGTTTCTCAGCAGCAGAGGCAACGTCGGGAAAGCCCGGGTGCAGTTCCGGCGGTACCTGCCGGAGCTCGTCAACGCTGTCGATCCTGCCGCGGCAGGGTAGCACAGACGCTGGCAGGGAGGGGACGTGAGCGGTGGCGACAGCAACGGCCAATCTCAAAGAGGTGCTCGCCGAGCTGACTAAAAAGCCCGGCGTCATCGCGGCGTGTGTCGCGAGCCGCGACGGCTTCGTGATCGAGGGGCTCACGTCCGAAGAAGAGTTCGACATGGACGCCCTGGGCGCGTTCACGAGCAGCGCGCTGATCGGCTGGGAGACCTTCGGCACCGACGCGTCGGCCGGCGGCCCGCAGATGCTGCTGGTGGAATTTGAAAGCGGGCCCATTGCGGTCTCCCCGGCGGGAGATGCGGTGCTCGTGGTCATGGGCAACCGGCTCTGCAACCTGGGGCGGCTGCGGATCGAAGCCGCCCGGGCGCGGGAGGCCGTGGCGGCGTGCTTGTAGGAGATCCGCAGGGCATGCAGGCGCCAGACGACGCGTCCGACCTTCCAGACGAGATCGCCCGGCAGCTGGCCGAGTACCGGCAGGCGCTGGATCTGCCGGAGCTCGACGTCGGCCTCGATGTCGCGGTCTGGTTTCACACCGGCCAGTCGCACCGCGCCTCGGGACAGATCGAGAGCGCGGTGGCGTGCTTCAAGAAGGTCATCGAGCTGGCCCCCGGCGACGCGTTTGCCTACTGGGAGCTGGTCGACCTCTACGTCGAGCAGGGGGTCCCGCCGGCCGCCGTGATGGTCCTCAGCGCGCTGGGGGAGCAGCTGTCGGGCGGTCAAGAGTGGATCGGGGCGATCGCCGCATGGGAGCGCGCGAGTGAGCTCGCCCCCGACGATGCCGACGTGCTGAAGGCGCTGCGCGACGCGTATGCCGGGGCGGGGAACCACCATGAAGCCGGCAGGGTCGAGTCGGCCCTCGAGACCCTCAGGCCGGCGGCCCCGACCGCCGCCAAGGCGCCGGCCTCGAAGCCCGCGGCCCCCCCGGCCCCCGAGCCGGCGCAGAATGCCGCGCCTCCCGCATCGCCGGCCGCGCCGGCGCGCCCGGCCCCCACCCGGCGGACGCCCCCGCCCGCGGAGCCGAAGACGCCGCCGCCGGGCCCGCAGCCGGCCAAGAAACCGGCGCCCGCGTCCTTCGACAAGTCCGGCCGCGACGCCCGGGGAAACGGACCGGGGCGTCCGGGCAGCGCCGCGCCTTCCCCGGGATCGCACGCCGCTGAGCGCGGCAAGAACTGGCCCCGCGAGACCCGCCTCGGCGAGATCTGCCTGAGCCACGGGTGGGTGACCGAGGAGCAGATGCGGCGGGCGAACGAAATTCAACGGCAGAGCAACGCCCGGATGGGGCGGATCCTGGTCGAGATGGACGCCATCTCAGAACAGCAGCTGTCCCAGGCGCTGGCCGAGCAGTGGCGGCTCCGCTATATCGACCTTGCCGATACCGTGGTGGATTCCGAGGTCGCCCGCCTCATCCCCTCCTACCTGGCCCGCCGCCACGGGGTCGTCGCGATCGGGCGGGAAGGGAACCGCCTCGTCGTCGCCATGTCCGACCCCTCGAACGTCGTGGCGATCGACGACATCCGCCTGCTGACCGGCCTCGAAGTCGAGGTGGTGATCGCCAGCGCCGCCGACATCGCCAAAGCCCAGGGGCTGGTCTACGGCGGCGGCGGCGATATGGAGGAGATGTTCCGGGCGGAATCGGAACCCGAGGAGCCGCGGCAGGACGAGACCAACCTCGAGCACCTCCGGACCGCGGTCGAGGAAGCCCCGATCATCCGCGCGGTCAACGACATCCTCAGCAAGGCCATTCTGGCCGGGGCGAGCGACATCCACATCGAGCCCCACCGCCACGACGTGAAGGTCCGGCTGCGGATCGACGGGGTCATGCAGGACATCATGTCGCCCCCCAAGGTGGTGCAGGCGCCGCTGATCTCCCGCCTCAAGATCCTCGCCGACATGGATATCGCGGAGCGCCGGCTGCCGCAGGACGGCCACATCCACCTCAAGGCGGAGGGCAAAGAATACGACCTGCGCGTCAGCACCCTGCCCACCGTGCTGGGCGAGAAGATGGTGCTGCGGATCCTGGACCAGTCGAGCACGAAGGTCGCCCTCCACGAGCTCGGGTTTGCCGGCTCCCTGCTCGAGGTCTGGGAGAGCCTCATCACCAAACCCTACGGCATGATCCTCGTGACCGGGCCGACCGGCAGCGGGAAGACGACGACCCTCTATACGTCGCTCGCCCGGATCAACACTCCGGAGCGGAACATCGTCAGCGTGGAGAACCCGGTGGAGTACCAGATCCCGCGCGTCAACCAGGTGCAGGTCAATATCAAAGTGGGCCTGACGTTTGCCAGCGGCCTCAGGACGATCCTGCGCCAGGACCCCGACGTGGTGCTGATCGGGGAGATCCGGGACCGCGAAACGGCGGAGATCGCCGTCCAGGCGTCGATGACCGGCCACCTGGTCCTCAGCACGATCCACACCAACGATGCCCCCAGCGCGGTCGTGCGATTGCGCGATATGGGGGTGGAGCCCTTCCTCATTACCTCGTCGCTGATCGGCGTGCTGGCGCAGCGGCTCCTGCGGGTGACCTGCTCGAAGTGCAAGGAAGCCTACGTGCCGCCCGTCGATGCCCTGCGCCGCCTGGGGCTCGAGCACGATTCGGCGGCGGATGTCCGCCTCTACCGGGGCGAGGGGTGCGACCACTGCCGGAAGACCGGCTACAAGGGGCGCCTCGGGGTGTTCGAGCTGATGGTCATCACCGATCCGATTCGGGCGCTCGCCGTGACCGGCGCGCCCACCGGCCGTGAGCAAGGTGCTGGAGGGGGTGACGACATTTGAGGAGATGCTTCGGGTTGTGTTCGTGACCGAGTCGGTCTGAGCGGCGGGGAGGGGGCGCCGGATCTGGGTCGCCGTGGCAACGAGGCCGCCGGTTCGCCATCCCTTGTCTGATTACCTGGCGGTTTGGGGAATACTTTCGTGTAGATTGGCTGCCGCAGTGACAGGAGCGACGCGTCGATCGAGCAGCGAGGAACCCGCTCGGCCGATCGGCGCGTAGGTGTACGCAGCGGAGGCGATCGATGGACTTCGAAGACCTGGAAGCCACGATCCTGAAGGGGTTCGTCCGGGACCGGCAACTCATCACCATGGCCCTGAACGAGGGATTCACGCCGGAGTTGCTCCCATCCCCCGTCGCCCGGCGGCTGTGCAACGCCCTGATCGACCTGTACCTGAAACGGGGCGCCGAGGCGATCAACGAGGTCACGGTGCGCAACCATCTGGAGGGCCGCGGGGTGTTGAACGCGGAGATGGAGCATTATCTGCGGGCCGTGATTTCGATGCGCCCCCCCGATGCGGGCAAATTGATGGCCTACCTGGACGCGCTGCGCAACCACGACAGCCGCGAGCGGCTGCAGTCGCTGTACACGCAGCTCGACGGGTTTTTGAAGGCCGAGGGGACCCACGGGGATCTGGTGCAGTTCACCACCGAGATGGTGGATAAGCTCATCGAGTTGCAGAAGCAGCGGGTCCGGCGCCGCCTCGGCCCCGTCACCTCGATCCTCAGCACGCTCACGGAAGACGCCGCGCGCCTGGGGGGCGCCGAGGGGCTCCTCGGCTTCTCCATCAGCCCGTTCGACCGCCTCAACGCGCTGCTCTCCGGCCTGCGCCGCGGCTTCTATTACGGCCTGGCGGGCGCGCCGCGGCGCGGGAAGAGCAACTTTGCCCTCGAGCTGGCCACCTACGTGGCCACCAACCATCACGTCCCGTGCCTGTACTACTCGTGGGAGCAGACGCAGCGTGTCCTCGGGGCGCGGTTGCTCGCCAAAGAGACCGGGATCGCCCCTTCGACCATCCTCGCCGGGGGCACGCCCGGCGGCGCGACGATCGTGCCGCAGCTCCAGTCCGCCCAAGAGCAGATGGCGCGGTTCGCCCCGTACCTCTTCCTCATCGAAGGGGGCCGGCAGGATACCCTCAGCCGCATCCGGACCCACGTGTACAACGT
>VBAN01000114.1:0-3164 GCA_005882445.1 Candidatus Segetimicrobium genomatis
CCGGAGGACGTCCGGGACCTCGTGCCGGAGGTCCTGCGCCACCGGTTCATCCTCTCGTACGAGGCCCTGGCCCACGACATCACGCCGGAGCACCTGCTGCAGCGGGTAAGCGAGGCGGTGCCGGTTCCCAAGGTCCACATCGGAGATCCCTATGGAGACACCCGAGCGAATCTTGAGGCGCCTCGAGTTTAAGGTCGTCCGGCGCCTCGACGGCTTCCTGTTCGGCGACTACACGGGGGTGTTCTACGGCCCCAGCCTCGACCTGGCGGAAGTGCGTCAGTACCAGCCCGGGGACGAGGTCCGCCGCATCGATTGGAACGTGACCGCGCGGATGAATCAGCTGTTCGTCCGCCAGTACCGCGAGGAAAAGGAGCTCACGGCCTGGCTCCTGGTGGACCTGTCCCCCTCGATGGATTTCGGGACGGTGCAGCAGTTCAAGCGCCAGGTGGCCGTGGACTTCGCGGGGGTCGCCGCGTACATCATCGCCCGGCACGGGGACAAGGTCGGGGCGATCGGATTTCCGACACAGACCGGGGAACTCTTCGTCCCGCCGCGCACAGGACGTCAGCAGCCCCTACGTATCGTCCATGCTCTGGCCGGCGAGCCGCCCGTTTCCGGGGGCGGCCGGACGGATCTCGGCGCCGTGCTGCAGCAGCTCGGGCGCATCGTCCGCCGCCGGTCTCTGCTCTTTCTCATCTCTGACTTCCACTCGCCGGATGGCTGGGACGCGGCCCTGGCCGAGCTCGGCAAACGGCACGATGTCATCGCCGTCCGGATCGAGGACCCGCGGGAGCGGGAACTGCCGGATGTCGGAGGTATCTACCTGGAGGATCCGGAGACGGGGCGGCAGGTGTGGGTCGATACCTCCGACCGGAACGTGCGTGAGGTCTATCGCCGGTTGGTGGAGACGCGCGACGTCCGGCTGGCCGAGCTGATGCGGCGGGCGTCGGTCGACATGCTTCGGTTGTCCACCGGCACATCGCTGGTCGATCCCCTGTTGAAGTTTGTGACATTCCGGAAGAGGCGCCGGTGGAATTTACCTGGCCAGTAATGCTCTGGGGCCTCCTGCTGCTGCCGGCCTTCGTGGCCTGGTACGTCCTCGGCGTGCGGAGGGCCCGGCGCCGCGCCGCCGGACGGTTCGCCGAGGGTCCGTTGTTCGCGCAGCTGGCCACCTCGATGCCGGGACTGCGCCGGCATGTCAGCATGGCGCTGTATTTTGTCGCGCTGGCGCTGCTCCTCGGCGCCGTGAGCCGGCCGGTCATGGGCCTCCCGATGCCGGTGAACAAGGCAGTTGTCGTGCTGGCGGTCGACACGAGCGGCAGCATGGTCGCTCCAGATCTCACGCCCAGCAGGCTGGAGGCGGCCAAGGCGGCCGCCCGCGCGTTTGTGGATGTCTTTCCTCAGGGCCCCCGGATCGGCCTGGTGTCGTTCAGCACGTATGCGACGCTGATGATTGCGCCGACGCCTGACCATGAGGCGGTCAAGCAGGCGATCGCGACGCTCAAGCCCCAGGAGGCGACGGCGATCGGCGACGGAATCGTGGTCGCATTGAAGGCGCTGCCCGGGCGGGTGGTCGAGCTCCCGGACGCCCAGCTCGGTCCGTTTGGACCCGTGCAGCCGCCGGCCCTCCAGCCGCCGTCCGCCCTCCCATCACCATCCCCCCCGCCGGCGCGCCCCGACGAGCTCTCACCGGCGGCAATCATTCTGCTGAGCGACGGGGGAAACAACGCCGGCACCGACCCCCTGAAGGCGGCCATCCTGGCCAAGTCGCAGAAGGTAAAGATCTACACCATCGGCGTCGGGACCCAGGGCGGGAGCGTGTTCAGTTTCCAGGGGCAGATGGTCTTCGTGCCGTTCGATCCCACGCTCCTCCAGCAGATCGCCGCGACCACGGATGGGAAGTTCTTCCTCTCGTCCACGACCCAGGAGCTCAGGCAGATCTACCGGGACCTGGGGCGGGTGATCGGCTGGGAGACCCGCAAGACCGAGGTCTCCTCGATGTTCGTCGGGGGCGCGGGGCTGCTGCTGCTGGCAGGCGGGGTGATCTCGCTGGTGTGGGCGGGCCGGCTGCCATGATGTTCCTCTGGCCGCCGGCTCTGTTGCTGTACCTGCTCATCCCCGCGCTCATTGCCGGGTATGTCTGGATGCTGCGCCGGCCGTCCCGCGTGAGGGTCCGGTACTCCAGTCTCGATCTGGTCGCGCAGGCCGCGGCGGCGGGGAAACCCTGGCGGCGCCATGTGCCGGCCGGTCTGTACCTCCTGACGCTCTGCGCAGTCATCCTCACCCTGGCGCGCCCGATGGCCCCTGTGCCGGTGCCGGACAACCGCACGGTCGTGATGCTGAGCATCGACGTCAGCCGCAGCATGATGGCCCACGACGTCGTGCCGAACCGCATCGAAGCGGCGAAGAAGGCGGCGGTCGAGTTCGTCCGCGCGTTGCCGCGGGGCGCCAAGGTGGGGCTGGTCTCGTTCAGCAGTTATGCGACCCTCGTCACGCCGCCGACAGACGACCACGATCGCGTGATTCAGGCGATCAACGGGCTGACGCTGGAGTTCGCCACGGCGATCGGCGACGGGCTCCTGGAGGCCATCTATGCGCTGCCGGGGCGGGCGCGCCCCGAGAACGGCATGGCTCCCATCGTCCCTCCCGCCTCGCCGGAGCAACTCCCGCCGGCCACCGTGGTGCTCCTGAGCGACGGTCAGAGCAATCGCGGAACCCCGCCGGAGGATGCCGCGGTCGTCGCACGTCAGCTTCGCGTCAAAGTCTACACGGTGGGCCTGGGCTCGCCTGAAGGGACCTTCCTCGAGCTCGGCGGCCGGAGCATCTTCGTCCGCCTCGATGAGGAGACGCTGAGGGCGATCGCCCAGACGACCGGGGGGAACTACCAGCGTGTGTCCTCCACCACGGAGTTGAGCCGGGTCTACACGCGGCTGGGCCGGTCCATCGGCTGGGAGCGCAAGCCAACCGAGGTCAGCGGTCTGGCCTCGGTTGCGGTGGCGGCGCTGTTCGTCGGCACCGTGGCGGTCTCGCTGCTCTGGATGCACCGGCTCGGGTAACCCTCGCCGGCGTGTTATAATTCTGCCTGGGAGCGCCCGTAGCTCAGGGGACAGAGCGGCTGCCTTCTAAGCAGCGGGTCGCAGGTTCGAATCCTGCCGGGCGCGCCA
>VBAN01000114.1:3376-4226 GCA_005882445.1 Candidatus Segetimicrobium genomatis
GGGGGGATCGAGCGGCTGCGGGTGGAAATGATTTCCTCTTTCTCCCAATCAAGTAGCACGAGCGTTGTGGCATGCAGTAGCCGAGGAGGCCGTGATGCTGCACCTCGATACCGGAAATACCGCTTTCATGATTCTCTGCTCCAGCCTGGTCATGCTCATGACGCCGGGTCTTGCTTTCTTCTACGGGGGCTTGGTGGGGCGGAAGAACGTACTGGCCATCATGGTGCAGAGCTTCGTCTCTATGGGCTGGACGACGGTCCTCTGGTGGCTGTTCGGGTTCTCGATGTGCTTCAGCGGCGACCTGAAGTCCGGCACCGACATCGCCGGGATCATTGGCAATTTCCATTGGGCGTTCCTGAGAGGAATCACGCCGTCGACGCCCTCTCCCAACGACACCATCCCGATGATCGTATTCTGTGCCTATCAAATGATGTTCGCGATCATCACGCCGGCTCTTATCACGGGCGCTTTTACCAACCGCGTCGCTTTCAAAGCGTACATGCTGTTCCTGACAGCTTGGCTGCTGTTCGTGTACTTTCCCTTTGTCCACATGGTGTGGGGAGGCGGGCTGCTGGCTTCCTGGGGCGTGAAGGATTTTGCCGGCGGCATTGTGGTTCACAATATCGCTGGGATGGCGGCGCTGGCCTCGGTGCTCTATGTGGGTAAGCGCCGGGTGTTGGACCACGGCCCACACAGCATTCCATTGGTGGCCTTGGGCACCGGTCTCCTGTGGTTCGGATGGTACGGTTTCAACGCGGGGAGCGAGTTTCGCGTGGATTCCGTTACCGCCGTAGCCTTCCTCAATACGGACATCGCGGCCTCTTTCGCCGCCGTGGCCTGGCTTGCGATG
>VBAN01000114.1:4489-5718 GCA_005882445.1 Candidatus Segetimicrobium genomatis
GTGTGGACGGATTGCTTCGCGGTGGCACACACTTCTTTTTGGTCCAGTGGGGCGCTGTAACGATCGCGTCAGCATGGGCCTTCCTGTTCACGTTGGGCATGCTGTGGATCATTGAGCAGATCACGCCGGTGAAGGTTACCCGGCCTACCGAGGAAGTGGGCCTCGATGAGGGCATCCACGGCGAGAAAGCTTACGCAACGGGAGAGTAAGGCGCGGAAGTTCCGCTGGTGCTCTGACAACTGGGACAAAGTTCCCACCGATACATGAAGCCGTGCTCTGTGAGGTGAATCCACCCGAGACGTGTGAAGGAAGGGGAACGAGAGGCGAGCGGCGAGCCGGAGGTCGTTGGATAATCGACATTCGGGGGAATCGCTTGGCCGGCGGCGCGGTACGGACGAGTCATCTATGAGGCCGCCTGAGGGGGTCAAGCCCGGCTTGGTTGTCGCAGGTTCGAATCCTGCCGAGCGCGCCATGCCTTACCCCGCCCCAAGTCCTCAGAAACTCAAGACCCGGTCCGCCTCCACAGTCAACCGCGCCAGGTCGGGTGGGGTGATGAACTGCGCCTTCTGGCCTTTCAGGTGCTGTTCCGAGACCCCCCGGGCCTCGGCGCAGCCCTTTCAGATGTAGAAGCGGACCCCGCGCTGCGCGCAGACCCCCAGGAGGTCGGCGAGCGGCGGGACGCCCACGCCCTGTACCTTCTTCGCGATCTCGCCCTTAATCAGCTCGGTGGCGTCCCCCGCAAGCGCTATGCCACACTCTTGACCTGCCGGAATGGCCCCGTTGGCGGCGATGTGGAAGGGAATGCTGGCGCGTGTGGGATCCTGGGCTCCGGTGCTGGCGACGATGAGCAGCTTGGCCATGATGTCCCCCTCCCATTCCTAGTGACCTTTTCAGGATCCGGCCTCGAATGGAAACGCGAGATCTCTCGGACTGAATTCGTGTCACCGGGACAAACTCCTATCCCCTAATTCTCGTTCCCGCGACGGTTTAATTAAACCCGCCTGGTGACTAAAGAGAACACCCGAGTCTCTCATCAGGGTTTTCATTGATTGTGACGCCCTGATGGCTGGAATACACCTGAGGTAGTGGGGATGCACTGTGCATGAGGGGATCCCCGCCTAAAAGGTGGGGAATATTGCTTGATCAGGGGGGAGGGGAACCCTTGGAGATCCAATCTCTGAGCGCATACGGCGTTGCCGATATTCCCGCAGGTGAATCACCGCCGGGAT
>VBAN01000477.1 GCA_005882445.1 Candidatus Segetimicrobium genomatis
CCGTCCGTGATGACGACCATATCCTCCAACCGCACCCCGCCGCCCCCGCGCACTCCGGGGACCCAAATCAGCGGCTCGAGCGCGAACACCATCCCGGATTCAAGGGTGACCGCGGCCGCGCCCGGGAACGACTCCCCGATGTAAGGCGGTTCGTTCGACCCGCAGCCGATCCCGTGCCCGATGAACAGGCTGAGGAAGTGCTGCTCGAGCCCGTGCGCCCGCGCCTGCGCATGAATGGCGCTGGCCACCTCCACGTTCGTGGCGCCGGGCCGCATCACGTCGATCCCGGCGCGGAGGGCCTCCCACACCGCCCGGTAGATGCGGCGCTGCTCTGCCGACGGCGCCCCGCACACAACCGTCCGGCCGATGTCGCCGAAGTATCCATTCGACATCGCGCCGATATCGACAAAGACGAGATCGCCGTTGCGGATCAGTTTGTCGGTCGCCAGACGGGTCGGCGGGGCCATGCGCTCGCCGCTGGCGACGAAGGGCGTGGTCACGTGCGGGTACTCTCCGCCGAGTCGCAGGAGCGTCCGCAGCGCCTCACCCGCCACCTCACACTCCCGCGCTCCCGGCCGGACGTGGTCCAGGGCGGTCGCCGTGACCGCCTCGGCCAGGGCCGTTGCCTCCTCGATCAGCGCGAGTTCCTCGGCGGCCTTGATGCGCCGCGCGGCCTGCATCGCCGCGTCGCCGTCGACCCAGCGCACCCCCTGGCAGGACTCCGCCAGGGCGTCGGCCAGCAACTTGCTCGTCAGGTCGAGCCCGATCCTCGCCTGCCGGAGGCCGTGACGGGCCAGCACCCCGGGCACGATCTCCGAGGCGAAATGGCGCACCAGCCCGGCCTCTTCCAGGATCGGGATCGTGTGGAACTCCCGGACCCAGGGCATGGTGGCCTCGGCCCGATCCCGGTCGCCCCCCGACACAAACAGCGCCGGCCCGCCATCACGGGCCAGCAGCGCGCCGTTCAGCACCCCCGATTTCCCGGCGATCACCTGGGCCCGGAGGCTCGTCAGGTAGCGGACGTTCTCTTCCTTCCAGACCAGCACGGCATCGAGGTTCGCCTCGGCCATCGCGCGCCGGGCCCGGGCGAGCCGGGCCGCGCGGAGGGCGCCCATATCGACCCGCGCTTCGTAGTCCACGGCCCCGGAGCCCCGCGCCCATCCGTCGGGTCCCCGGTCACCGCTCTCCGGGCTGACCGGACTCACTGCGCGTACACCTCCGGATTGAACACGTTCGGCGGCCGCTCTCCCCGGGCAAAGGCCAGGATGTTCTCCACGACGGTGCCGGCGATGGTCTCGCGGGTCTCCCGCTCGGCGCTGCCGATGTGGGGCGTGAGCACCGCGTTCTGAAGGTCGACCAGACCCGCAGCGACCCGGGGCTCATGTTCGTAGACATCCAACCCCGCCCCGGCGATCCACCCCTCCCGAAGCGCGCGCACGAGCGCCGCTTCGTCGACGAGCGGGCCGCGCGAGGTGTTGATGAGGTAGGCCGTCGGCTTCATCCGCCGGAGCTGCTTCTCCCCGATGAGGTGGTGGGTGTCGGCGCTCTGCGGCGCGTGCACGGACACGGCATCGGACTCCGCGAGCAGGCGGTCCAGCGGCGCGTACTCGACCCCCTGCGCGCGCTCCTCGTCGGGGGGAAGCCGCCGGCGCTTCGTGTACAGGACGCGCATGCCGAAGCCCCGCGCGCGGCGGGCCACGGCCGCGCCGATGGCGCCCAGCCCGACGATGCCCAGCACTTTCCCATGGACGGCCCCGCCCACCAGGTATGCCGACTGTCCGCCGGGGAAGACGCCGGACCGCAGCAGCCGGTCCGCCTCCACCACCCGCCGGGCGACGGCCAGGAGCAGCGCAAAGGCCACATCGGCGGTGGCTTCGGTCACGAGCGGTGGGATCACGGTCACCGGGATTCCGCGGGTCGTGGCGGCCGCGACATCGACGTTGGCCGGGGTGATCGCCATCGACGCGACGAGGCCGAGCCGGGGGTTGGCTTCGAGCACGCCGGCATCCACCCGATCGTGGAGGAGACAGAACAGGACGTCGGCCCCGCGAACGCCGGCCACCAACTCTTCCCGGCTGACCATGTGCAGGGGATCGGCGTTCATCTCCACCTCGGCGGCCGCCCGCAGGCGGACCAGGGCCTGCTGGGCGATCGGCTGAGTCAGGTAGACACGGAGCCGGGCCATCCGCGCTCCCCGCTCAGGACGTCCAGCCGCCGGTTAACATGCGTGCGCAGTTCGTAAGGGCGACAAGCGATTCCTCCCTCGGACCGGGCGCCGGCGCCCGGCGGCCGGTTTGCTACAATGGGAGCCGCGCGACCCTGATCGGGAGGCCACAACGTGTTGAAGGTCGTCATCACCGATTCCGTGTTTCCATCCCTGGACATCGAGCGCCAGGCGCTCGGCGCGCTCGACGCGCAGGTGGTGCTCCTGCGGTCCTCCGCCGAGGCCGACCTGCTGGATGGCGTCACCGATGCCGATGCGCTGCTGGTCTGCTACGCGCCGATTACCCGCCGGGTGATCGGCGCGATGGACCGCTGCCGGATCATTGCGCGGTACGGCATCGGCGTCGACAACGTGGACCTCGAGGCGGCGGCCGCCAAAGGCATCGTCGTGACGAACGTCCCCGACTACTGCATCCACGAAGTCAGCGACCATGCGCTGGCGCTCCTCCTGGCGTGCGCGCGCAAGGTGCCGCTGCTCTCCGCCCGCGTTCGCGCCGGGCGGTGGGAGGCGAAGGACGCCGCCCCCATGCACCGGCTGCGCGGGCAGACCCTCGGGCTCGTGGGGTTCGGGAAGATCCCCCGGCGCCTGGCCGAGAAGGCGCGCGCGCTGGGCATGGAGATCATCGCCTTCGATCCGTACATCGGCGCGGAGGCGATGGCGACGCAGGGAGCCGGGAAAGTCACCCTCGAGGCGCTGCTCGCGCAATCCGACTTCGTCTCGGTGCACGCGCCGCTGGTCCGCGAGACGCGGGGGTTGATCGGCGAAGCTCAGCTGCGCGCGATGAAGCCGACCGCCTATCTGATCAACACCGCCCGGGGGCCGCTGGTCGCGGCATCCGCCCTCGTCCGGGCCCTCGAGGAGGGGTGGATCGCCGGCGCGGCGCTGGACGTCCTGGAGACGGAGCCGCCGGCCCGCGACCACCCGCTGGCGCGGCTCGAGAACGTGATCCTGACCCCCCACGTGGCGTTTTTCTCCGAGGAGGCGGTCGTGGAGCTGCAGCAAAAGGCCGTGGACGAGGTCGTCCGGGCCTTCTCCGGACAGCCCCCGCGTTCGCCCGTGAACCTCCCGCGGCCCGCGCCCCGGTAGGCCGGGCCCAACCCGGCATGCCGTCCGGCGCCGCCTCTCGTGCCTTCCCCGAGATCCCGGGGATCGTCCGGATCCATCACGTGGGCATCGTGGTGCGGGATGCGGAGGCGGCGGCGGAGACGTACCGGCGCGCGCTCGGGGTGGAGCCGATGGCCTTCGAGGACTACCGGGGCGCGGCCAAGATCGCGTTCCTGCGGGCCGGCGACACGCTATTGGAGCTGATCGAGCCGCTGACCGACGACGGACCGTGGGCCGCCGCGCTGCGCGAACGCGGAGAGGGCGCCCACCATTTCGCGCTGGAGGTGATCGACCTGCGCGCGGCGGTCGCGGCCCTGGGCGCCGCCGGCATCGGCTTCCTCGACCCCCGGCCCGCCCGGGGAACCGGCAACACGCTCAGCGTCTTCCTCGACCCGTCGGGCACCGGGGGCACGCTGATCGAACTGGTGCAGCAGATCCGGGTCCAAGGAGCATCCTGACCGGCGTCACTTCCTGTGCGCTCGGGCATCCAGGCTGAGGGGCCCGGCGCCGAAGTACACGATCAGCAGGGCGCCGCCGATCCTCGACACATTCGCCATGAAAAACCCAAACTGCATCTGCGCCATCATCGGGTCCCGGATCGCCCAGAAATTGTGCATCCAGTACGTCACGGGCACGAGGAACAGCATCAGCAGGCAGGCGCCGGCCCTGGCCCGGTACCCCAACACGACGCTCAGCCCGCCGGCCACGGAGATCAGTCCGGCCAGCGGGACCAGCACCCCGGACAGCGGCACGCCTTGCTGAGCGGCAAACGTCGCGCCCTCCCGGGTAAAGTCGCCCGGCGCGAAGATCACGAAGACCCCGGCGAACGCGGCGCGGCCCAGCGGGACCAGATAGCGCGTCCACGTTGGGGAGCCGGCGATCGCTCCCGCCGCGCTCCGCGCCTCCTGTGCGGCCATGCTGGTGCTCATGGAATCCTCCCGGCGGCGTCCCGCCGCCAACGATGCGTCATTGTT
>VBAN01000478.1 GCA_005882445.1 Candidatus Segetimicrobium genomatis
CGAAACCGGCCGGTTGGTGGAATCCTCACCATGCCGGGCGTATATCCTGGACTGAGTTCCGGGGAGCATTGATCAGGGGTGAATAAATGGACACGAAGTTGATCTTCGAGAAAGAGCGGGAGACCAAGAATACGATCCGGTACCAGGAGAAGCCGGCCGAGGGCCAGCCGCCGATTATCGGGACGCTCTACGTGGCGAAATTCTGGGCCGCCGGCGCCGAACGGGTCACCGTGACGCTGAGCAAGGAAGGCTAGGCCGGAGGTCAACCGCATGACGGGAGCTGCGTCGGAAGGGACCGCGATCCGCGGGCCGCGGGTCTGGCTTCGGGCATTTACGGGGTTCTACCCGCCGCGGGAGAGCACGGCGTCACAACTCGATCCCGTGGCGAAATTTCTGTTCTCCGCCCGCAGCGTCATCCTCGTTATCTCCGCCCAGGCGGCCATGATTGCGGGGCTGCTGGCCGCGAGCGCCGGCCGGTTCGATGCGGTGGCCTTCGTCCTCGTGCTCATCGGACTCGTGACGGCCCATGCGCTGAGCAACCTGAGCAATGATTACTTCGGGCACAGGCGGGGCCACGACACGCCCGACTCGCCCCGGATGCGATATACGATCCACCCCATCGCCAGCGGGCTCCTCGACGGGAAAAGCCTGCTGGTGGGCCTCGGGATCCTCGCGGTCATCGGCGCGGGAGTCGCGCTGTACTTCTGGGCGGTGCGCGGCCCCCTGGCCCTGGGTTTCGCCCTGGCCGGGCTGGCGCTGCTCTATCTGTATGACGCCGCGCCCAGGCCCCTGAAAAGCCTCGGCCTCGGGGAGATCGCCGCGTTCATCGTCTGGGGACCCCTGATGGTGGGGGGCGGGTATTACGTGATTACCGGGCGCCTGTCACCAACGCCGTTCCTCGTGTCGGTGCCGTACGGGCTCGGGGTGATGTCCATCCTCATCGGCAAGCACATCGACCAGGCGGAGTTCGACCGAAGCCACGGGCAGCGCACGCTGCCGGTGGCCTTGGGCGAGCACCGCGCGCGGACACTCAACCGGGCGATCATCGCGGCGATGTACGTCGTGGTGGCGGCGCTCATCGCGGGGGGAAGGCTCACCCCGTTCGCCGCGCTCGTCGTCCTCGCTCTGCCGAGAGCCGGCCGCGCCCTCTCCGTAACGGCCTGGCCCAAACCCGCCGCACCACCGCCGGGGTATGTCGGGTGGCCCCTCTGGTACCACCGGGTGTCCCTTGTCCACAACCGCCTGTTCGGCTGGACGTATATCGCCGGGCTCGCCGCCGGCGCAATCGCCGCCGGAGCGCGTCCGGGCTAACGGGCGATCCGAATCGAAGAGTGCGCCCTCGTACCGAGACCACAGCCGCGGGACGAGCCCGCCTCGGCCGCGGATAGGAGGGAGATTCGTGCGCATATTCAGAGTACAGTCGGAGCAGGCCAAACATCCGGATAATCCGGAGTATTTCAGCGGCACGGTCCGCCAGCAGCGCCTGAACCAGACGAAGGAACCCGGGGGCATCGACCTGGTCGCCGTCTTCTTCGCGCCCGGAGCGCGGACGCGGCCCCATATCCACACGACCGACCAGGTGCTCACCGTGGTCGAGGGCGAGGGGATCGTCGCGACCGAGCAGGAGCGGCGCCTCATCCGGCCGGGAGATATCGTCATCATCCCCGGGGGCCGGTGGCACTGGCACGGCGCCACGCCGGCCTCCGCGATGTGCCACGTCTCCGCGCGGCCCGGCGGCCCTACGAACTGGTCCGCGCCGGTGCGCGACTGGGAGACCTACATGCAGGGCGCCCGGTCTTGACTTCGCAACCACCCACGGGAAATTGTCGAACGCCTGATCACTTTGATCCGGGTATATATATCCCGAGCGCCCCAAGCGCGAAAGCCGCAGAGGTTGGTGCTGCGCCGGGGCGGCAGGGCGAAGTCAAGGATCGAGGACGGGTGGAGGGCGATGCGGAGGCGGGCTTCGGAGGGCGCCGTGCGCGCGGCGACTCGGAGGACCAAGCGCAAGACCTGGGGCGGGGGGAGCCCGATCCCGCATGCCCCGTCCATCCGAGGCGTGCGGTTGTCCAGGAAGCAGGCGCCGGCACCTCCCACGGCGGCGAGGTTTCCAGGTTTTGTCTATAACGGCGGCCCCGTCATCGCCTCCCCGCAGGTCTACACGAGTTTCTGGGGACCATTGTGGACGCAGGATCAGGCGCACAAGTCCCGCGCCGACAGGCTGAGCCGGTTTCACGCGGACCTGCTCCAGAGCGGCTTCATGAACGTGCTGAGCCAGTACGGCGTGGGGCACGGGGCGGGGGCGGCCGGCGCCTTCGTCCGGGCGACGTTTATCGGCAGTGTGCCCGGCACGCTCACCGACCCGGGCTCATCGCGGTCATCATCTACCTCGACGCGACCATCGGCGTGGACGATGCGTCGAATGGGCTGGTGCTCTGCGAGGCGGCCAACGACACGGCGTTCGGCTACCACAACTTTTTCACGACCACCGCGGGCCACCCATTCTACTATGCGATCGTCCCGGCGCTGAGCGATACATGCCTGGCAGAGTCGTGTCCGGGGAACGACGCCGGCTGCTCCCTCCATCTCTCCGAAACACAGGAGCAGCGCCTGACGCAGGTGGCCAGCCACGAGTTCGCGGAGATGACCACCGATCCGCAGTTGAATGCGTGGGTCGATCCCGCGAACGGAGAGAACGGGGACATCTGCAATGGCGAGTCGGACCCTCTCACCGTGGGGGGGAACACCTGGACCGTGCAGCGGATTTACAGCAAGTACGACGATATCAACAGCAGCGGCAGGGTGTTCTGCCTGAGCCAGGCGCAGGATCCCAGGCCGAGGCTGAGCCCGGGCCCCACCGACCGTCCAACCCGCGCCTGATCTCGGCGGACGGCGCCGTGTTCACCGCGCGCCGCACCGCTCCGGCTGAGAGACTCCGCCCGCGGATCCCCTACGCCCGCCTCTTCCGGGCCACGATCCTCTCGGCCAGCACGGCCGCGTCCTCCGCGACGCCGAGGAAGGTCGCCGACCTGCGTTTGCGCTGGAAATGCACGCCCATGAAGTGCAGCCCTTGAACAACCGTGCTGGAGCCGTCCTGTTGGATGGGGAAACCCAGATCATCGAATGCCGACGGCAACCTGACCCAGCTTGTGTAGTCCGGCCGGAAGCCCGATGTAAAGATGACGGCGCCAAACCCTCTGAGATCCAGGCGCTCTGCAGGGCGTGCGCTGAACGGCGCCGGTACTGGCATCTCAGGCGGCGCGACGCCTCGGACGCCGCAGCTCTTCCGAATGAGCCCGCACAGGTCGGCATACCGGGTGTCGCCAAAGGCAACGGACTCCGCCAGGTCAGGCGCAAAGTGCGCCACGCCGTCTTCGACCCCGATCAGGTGGCCAAGCAGGTTGACGCCCAACATTTGCAGGGTCCGGTAATTGAGGTCGTGGCCTCCCCGACCGCCGCTGGCCTGCGGGTTTGCCCCGAGGCGCGCCCGCGGGGTGGGAAGATCGGCCAGGGTGGTTTCAAAGAACGGTGTCTCAACAGCCCATGCGATGGTGTCCCGGCCTTCGAGCCGCCGGGGAATCCATGGCGCGCGTCCACAGGCGATAAAGGTGTCCCGCCCGGCTTCGGCGATCTCCTCGGCCAGCTGGCAGCCGGTCTGCCCGCTGCCGACCACGAGGACCGGACCCGGCGGAAGGGCCGTGGGGTTCGTGTAGTTCTCGGCGTCGATCACATGGAGCGATGCCGGCAGCTGGGCGGCGGCGGGAGGGCGGTGCGGCTTCTGATATCCGCCCGAGGCGAGCACGACCTGCCGGGCGCGGACCATGCCCGCAGACGTCCGCAGCTGGAAGCCGTCGTCGTCGCCTGTGTCCAGCGCCGAGACATTGACTCCCTCGCGCACCGGCGCCTTGAAGCTGCGCGCGTAGTCCGCGAGATGAGCCACAATGTCATCTCTGGGCATGAAGCCATCTGGATCCCCACCGCGGTACGGGGCGCCCGGCAGCCGCACCGTCCAGTTGGGAATGACCAGGCAGAAGCTGTCCCAGCGGCCCCGCCACGTCTCGCCCAGCCGACCGCGCTCCAGCACAACATGCTCGATCCCCGCGTGACCAAGCTCGTGGCTGATTGAGAGACCCGCCTGGCCGGCGCCGACGACGGCAACGTCAACGGTTTCCGTCATCATTCCCCCTCCCGGCGATCCGCGAGACGCGCCGGGTCCAGTCCCATCACTTCAAGTCGATGACCGGGTGCAGCTCGACGCCGTTCGGAGCCACGCCCTTCTGTCCATGGATTTCATCGAAGAATAACACCCCGGTCACGGTCGCGAGCGGTCTGCCCGGGATCGGGGCGAAGTGGGTGGTCGAGGGCATCCCGAACCGCTGGATGAACGCCGCCCGGACCCGGGCCATCTGGGCCCGCACCCGAGAACCTTGGGCGCACGCGGGGGCCGGGATCTCGGCGATCATGGTCGCGCCGTCTCGCGGATCCGCGATCACCACGTGGAAGTCGCTGTCGGCCTCCTCCTTGACGAACACGAGCCTGGCCCGGACCGTGTACGTGACTCGCTCGGCCGCCGTCCTGCCGAGCGCGCCCGAGAGCGTCGCCGGCGCCGGCAGGGCCCGGAGCGCGTCGACCTGTCCCTGCCGCGGCGTGAGAGCGACCTGGCCGGCCCCGGAATCCGTGAGCGTCTTGACGCCCCAGCGCCAGGCGCCGCAGCCTGTGTGGGCCGTCTCTCCGGGCGCGGGCGCCATCCAACCGGCCGCCGCCAGGACCAACCCGGCGAAGAAGCACAACACTGAGCGACGCATCGTCCTTCCTCCTGTGTCCGACGTCCACGTCCCTGCTCGGACGCTACAAGGGGATCTCGGCCCAGGTCGTTCCCGTGGCATCCGTGTACAGCGAGTCGAGCTTCACGGCGCGAAAGTCCGGATCGGTGTTGAGCGTGTCGAAGTGGGCGAGCTTGTCGATCTCATACATGAACAGGCGATTGGGAGTGCCGGACGTCATAGACGCATAATACTTGAAGTTTCGGCCGCCGTGCTTTTGAACGACCGTCTTGAGCTTGCGCAGCTCGTCTTTGGCTCTCTCCTTGTGATCAGGGTGGATCTGAAACAGGTAATGAACAATCATCCGCGCACCCCCGGGGTCTGCTTGCCTCAATCGATATGACATGGCGCGCGCGATCTCCTGGCACAGGAGGACGCCTCGGAGCGGGAGAACCCCCTCTACCATCGGACGATGAGCATCTACCGCCGCTACGCCGAGGCGTACGTCAAGGCCGGCCAGGGCCGCTGGAGCCTGCAGCTCATTCCCTGGGTCATGAACGTGTTCGACCGCCAGGGGGCCTCCCCGGGTTCCCTCGTCGACGTGGCGTGCGGCTCCGGGGAGTTCGCCCTCGCCATGGCCCAACGCGGGCTGCGGGTCACCGCGGTGGACCAATCCCCCGAGATGCTCGCGATCGCGCGGCGCAGCGCGAAGGAGAAGGAGATCGCGGTGACCTTCCTCGAGCAGGACATGCGCGACCTCGCGCTCCCTGCGCCCGTCGACGCCGCGACCTGCTTCTATGACAGCCTCAACTACCTGACCACCGACGCGGACTTCAGGCGGGCCCTCAGGGCGGTCGCCGGCGCGCTGCGGCCCGGCGGCCTCTTCCTCTTCGATATGAACACGATCCAGGGGCTGGCGACGCGGTGGGGCAACCGCGTCTGGGTGATCCAGGACAACGAAGAGGCGCTCGAGGTCGACCAGAGCGACTTCGACTACGACGCCGGGATCGCCACGCTCAAGGTCAACGCGTTCCTCCGCCGGGAGCGGGATCTCTACGAGCGGGTGCGGGAGATCCATCGGGAGCGCGGGTATCCGGTGCCGGCGATCGACGCCGAGCTCGGCGCCGCCGGGTTTGAGGTCCTCGGGCGGTGGGCCAGCCCCGAGTTTGCGCAGGTCGCCCCGCAGACCGAACGGGTCTTCTACGCGGCGCGCCGGACGGAGCCGTCAGGCAGGCTCTGAGGCGCCCTCCAGCAGGCTGACGAAGGTGCGGGCGTTCCTTGCCATGTTCCCCCGGACGTGGTTGTTGAACATCGCGAAGAGCCGGCGAACCCGCGCGGCGGAGCGCTCCACGATCTCCGCCCACGGGCGCAGCTCGTCGACCGTATACTCGTAGTCGTACCGCTCCTCGGTGCTGGCGCCCGTGCGCCCCCACCCGGCCCGGTTGCGGCCGTGGAACCTGATCACCGCCCAGTCCGCGGTCACCGCCTCCAGCGCCGGCATCAGGCGCGGCAGGTCCGGCAGATCCACCATCACGTACGCCAGCCCTTCCCGCGCGAGGAACTCCATCGCGTCCGGGTGCCGCGCCCAGTCGCGGTTCCTGAACTCGACGGCGAGATGGCGGCCGGCGAGCTCGCGCTTCCACCCCAGCATCGCCTCCAGGACGGCGGGGGAGTACGTGGCGCCGGGAGGGAGCTGGAAGAGCACGTAGCCGAGTTTGCCGGCGCGCGCCAGCGGGTCGAGGAACGCCCGGAAGTGATCCCAGCAGGCGTTCAGGAACTCCTCGGGCACGTCCCCCAGGCGCACCTCCGCGGCTTCGCGAAGCCGCTCGGGCAGAAGCGCGGCAAACCCGGGCGGCAGGCGCTGGACCTGCGCCCCGTGGCCGGTGAACAGGCCAAATGCCTTGGCGTGCATGATGAATCCAGGGGGGGTCGCCTCGGCCCATTTCTGGCTGTAGGCGGGCGGCAGCAGGGCGAAGTAGGACGCGTCGACTTCGACCGTAGGAAACTGGGTGGTGTAGTATCGAAGCCGGTCCTCGGCCCGGCGGATGGCGCGAGGATAGAAATCGCTCTTGATGAACGACTTCTCCGCCCACGAGCAGGTGCCGACGTAGAGGCGCTCCCGGACCGGGGCGGCGGTCGAATCGGGCAGCAGCGAAGTCTGGGAAGCTTCGGGCACGCTATCGCCCGCCGGCGAAGAGATGCAGGACCATGGCGATGTGCTTGATGCCCTCGATGTAATCGGCGATCCGGATGTTTTCGTTGGGCGCGTGGCCGTTGCTGTTGGCGTAGCCAACCCCGGTGCCGATTGTCGGAATGCCCTGCGCGCCGGTGAGCACATGCATGGGACCCGTGCCGGCCATCGTGGGAAACACCAGCGGCTCACGATTGTAGATCCGCCGCGCGGCCTCCGACACGACCTTGACGATGTCGGCGGTCAGGGGTGTCTTGGCCGGCTCCTCGTTGCCGAGGGCCCGCACGGCGATGTCCGCGAAACCGTGCTGGGCGAGATGCGCCTTCACCTTCTTGAGGATGTCCTCGGACCGCTGGTTGGGAACCAGCCGGAAGTCGACCTTCGCCACCGCCCGGCGGGGGAGGACGGTCTTGCTCCCCGGACCGCCGTATCCCGAGGTGATGCCGCAAATCGTGCAGGTGGGCTGAAAGAGATTCCGCTTGAGCAGCTCGACGCCGGAGACCCCGAGGAGATAGCGGTCGAGACCGTAGCTTCTGAGCTGAGCCGCCTCGTCCCTGAGGGGGGCGATGCGGCGAAGTTGGGCCATCTCATCGTCGGTCGGCTCGAGCACGCCGTCGTAGAACCCGTCGATCAGAATCCGCTCGTTGCGGTCCTTGAAGGTTGAGAGCGCCCAGACCAGCCGCCAGGCGGGGTTCGGAACGATCGTCCCGACCGAGGAGTGGAGATCCCGGTTCGCGCCGGTCGCCTCCAGCTCGACGTAGCAGATGCCCTTCACTCCGAGCGCGAGCACGATATTCTCCTGGATGTCGCGGTAGCCGGCTTCCCAGATGCAGGCGTCCGCGGCGACGAGGTCGGGATGCTCGCGGACAAACTTGGGCAGGTGGACGCTGCCGATCTCCTCTTCGCCTTCCACGATGAACCGCGCGGTGGCCGGGATCTCGCCCAGCGCATGGAGCATGGCGTCCACCGCGCAGACGCGCGCCAGCAGATTCCCTTTGTTGTCCGCCACGCCGCGCGCGTAGATCCTGTCGTCGCGGATCACCGCGCCGAACGGTTCGCTCTCCCACTCTTCGAGCGGCTCAGGGGGCTGGACGTCGTAGTGATTGTAAAACAAGAGGGCTCGCGGCGACTTCCCCTTCACCTCTCCGTACACGACCGGCGCGCCGCCCTCGACGGGGATGGTCCGGGCACGGATCCCCGCCTCGGCCATCAGCGCCTCCACCTGCCCGGCGGTCTCGTTCAGCCCGATCCCCTGGGCGGCAATGCTGGGCTGGCGGCACAACCCCCGCAGCAGCTCGACATACTCGGCCCGGTGTGCGTCGATATATTGAAACACGCGGTCCATGGGCGCTCCTTGTCTCCTGGTCGATGGGGAAGTATCAACAGATTCCAGAAAGACGCAGCGCTTCCCTGCGGAACGGGACTCAACGCCGCGGGCGCCTCCCTCGCCGGACGTTCTGGCGCACGCCGTACGCTCGCGGATCCGGCGCCCCCTCCGGTATCGGCGGAGACGCGGACGCGCGCCTGCCCCCGCGGCGGGGGCGCGTGGAGTCGGCGAGGGACAGCGCGGGGAGCGCGGCGCGATCGAGGCCCGGGGCCGCGAGCGCCCCGTTCAACCGGCTCAAGACCCCGCGCAGCCCGGTGAGCAGGGCCGCAACGTCGACCTCGCGGTACGCCGGAGCGTATGGTTCGAGCTTGGCTATGGCCTTCCCGAGAAGGGTCCGGGCGCCGTGCGCGTTGTCCTTCTCGAAGTGATAAAATCCGGCCGCCGCCTGCACAAGGCCGTGATAGAATGCCCGCTCGGGACCCGCGGATGCACGCCAGATGTCCTCGAGATATTCGTGGCACTCGAAGTAGAGGCCGGCGTTGAACAGCGCGGCCGCGCGACGGATCTCCACCGGCACCGCGAGACTGTGGAACGATCCGAGCAGCCGGAGGGCGACCCGCACTCGGGCCGCCTGCCGGCTGAGGTAGGGCGCGAACGGC
>VBAN01000109.1:0-2020 GCA_005882445.1 Candidatus Segetimicrobium genomatis
CGGCCAACGGAGACGCGCACGCCTCAGCCGCGCCGCCTGATCGTGGCGCTGTCGGGATCCACCGGCCCCCACTACGGGGTGCGCCTCCTCGAAGTGCTGCGCGCCCACACCGACATCGAGACCCATCTCATCCTCACCGCGGCCGCCCGGAAGACCATCGAGTACGAGATGGGGAAGGATCCCAACGCCGTCGCCGCCCTGGCCCATACGGTGCACGACGAGAAGAATATCGCGAGCGCGATCGCGAGCGGCACCTTTGTGACCGAGGGGATGGTCGTCGCGCCGTGCTCGATCAAGACGCTGTCGGCGATCGCCAACAGCTTCAGCGACACCCTGACGATCCGCGCCGCGGATGTCTGCCTCAAGGAGCGCCGCCGGCTCGTGCTCGTGGTCCGGGAGACGCCCCTGCACGCGGGTCACCTCCGGCTCATGCTCAGGGCCACCGAGGCCGGCGCGGTGATCCTCCCGCCCGTGCCGGGATTCTACCATCTCCCGAAGACGATCCCGGAGATCATCGATCACACTGTCGTGAAGATCCTCGACCTGTTCGGCATCCACCTGGACCTGATCCGCCGCTGGGATGGGCTCTCTTGAAGGGTGTGCGGGGCGGCGGGAGGAGGCGGCGTCCCGCCCCACGGCCGGGCGCGGCGCCGCGCCGGCGAACCTCCGAGGACTCGCGCGACGAGGTCGAACGGCGGAAGGCGGAGCACCTCAGGCTGGCGACGAGCCAGGAGGTCGGCGGCCGCCGGGGACCCGGGTGGCCTGACATCCATCTGCTGCACCAGGCCCTGCCGGTCGCGGACCTGCCGGCGATCGACCTGAGCGCGGAGTTCCTGGGCCACCGCCTGGGAGCGCCGCTGGCCATCGCCGCGATGACGGGAGGGCACGAGGGCGCGGGCGACGTCAATGCCCGCCTGGCGCGGGCGGCGGAGCGGTTTGGCCTGGCGATGGGGCTGGGGAGCCAGCGCGCGGCGCTGCGCAACCCCAGGCTCGCCCGGACCTATGCCGTGGCGCGGGAGGCGGCTCCGCACGCCTTCCTCATTGCCAACGTCGGGGCCGCGCAGCTGACGGCCCAGGACAGCGGTCCTCCCCTGACCCACTCGCAGCTCACGAGCGCCGTGGCCATGGTCGGCGCCAATGCCCTGGCCATTCACCTCAACTTTCTTGAAGAGACCGTCCAGCCGGAGGGCGACCGGCTGGTGACGGGGCTGCGCCGCGCCCTTGCCGCCGCGGTCGCGTCGCTCGCCGTGCCCGCGATCGCCAAAGAGACCGGGGCGGGGATCTCCCACACGGCCGCCCTCGAACTGCGCGGGCTCGGATTTCGGGCGCTGGATGTGGGGGGCGCGGGCGGGACCAGTTTCGCCGCGATCGAGACGGCGCGCGCTGAAGCCCGGGGCGACCTTCGGAGGGCCGAGCTCGGGCGCGTGTACCAGGACTGGGGAATTCCGACGGCGGTCTCGATCGGCGCGGCCGGCGTGGCCGGGCTCCCGATCATCGCCACCGGGGGCGTGCGGACGGGTTTGGACGCGGCCAAGGCGATCGCCCTCGGGGCGTCGCTGGTGGCGGTGGGCCGTCCCCTGCTGGCGGCCGCGCTTCGGGGAGACGCGGCGGTCGACGCCTGGATCACCCAGTTCCTGGAGGAGCTTCGGGTGGCCATCTTTCTCAGCGGCGGGAGACGAGCGGCCGACCTCCGATCGGCGCCCCGCGTCGTGTTGGGTGAGACCCGGCGCTGGATCGAGGATATCGGCTGCGAAGCCGGGCTCGCGCCGGCGCCCCGCCCGGTCGGCGGTCTGTGACCGGGCCCCGCGCGGGCGCCCGGTCGAAGCGGCGTTGGGATCCGCGAAAGGAGCGGTGGAGATGAGCAGGACCGGCGCATGCGGTGTGGCGGGTCGCAGGGTCGTGCCCCCGTTCCGGGGAGTGCTGTGCGGTCTGGCGTTTGCCGCCGTGCTGGGGCCGGCGGGACACCCGGCCGCCGGCGCCGGGGCCGCGAAGATCAACCTTGTCTATGCTCAGGCGAGCG
>VBAN01000109.1:2314-7093 GCA_005882445.1 Candidatus Segetimicrobium genomatis
CAAGGTCGAGATCGTGACCGCGGGCGGGACGCTGTCGGGGATCATGGCCGCCATGAACGCGGGCATTGTCGCGGGCGGGATCATCTCTCCGCCCACCACGGCTCAAGCGGCGGGGGCCGGATTCACAGAACTCGTGAACGGCGTTCGCCTGGGGATCCCGATGACCCAGAGCGCGCTCACACTCAGGAAATCGTATCTGGCCCAGAACCGCGAGACCGCCCTCAAGGTGTTGAGGGCCTATCTGGCCGCGTGGGCGTACATTCGGACGCCGGCGAACGAGGCGGGGACGGAGGCCGCCATCGCCCGGTACACTCGGTCGACCCCCGAGCAGGCCGCCGTGGCGTACCGGGCGTTCTTCCCGGTGTGGCAGGACAAGATCCCTCGGGTGGATCCGAGAGGGGTGAAGAACGCGATCCGGTTCGGCGCGAACCCGCAGGTCCGAAAGATGACGCCGGCATCCCTGCTCGACGACTCGCTCCTGCAAGATCTGGTCCGGTCCGGGTACGTGAAGTTCCTCTATTCCGAATAGGCCATCGGGCGCGCGGGGAGGTCAGGGTATGGACGGCACCGATCTGTGCTTCACGCCGGCGACGGAACTGAGGCGGTTGATCCGCGCGCGACAGCTCTCGCCGGTCGAGCTGACCAGCGCCGTCCTCAGCCGGATCGAGCGGCTGAACCCGGTCCTCAACGCGTTCCTGACGGTGACGGCCGATGCGGCGCGGCGGGAGGCCAAGGCGGCGGAGGCCCGCGCCCGCGGGGACGGGGCGGCCGGACCGCTCGACGGCATCCCGTATTCCATCAAGGACCTCGAACCGACGGCCGGCGTCCGCACGACGTACGGATCGAAGTTCTTCGAGCACAATGTCCCGGCCGAGGACGGTGTCGTGGCCTCGCGCCTCCGGGCATCGGGGGGCATTCTCCTGGGAAAGACGAACACGCCGCACTTCGGTCACCGCGACATGTGCGACAACCTGCTTGGCCCGCCGTGCCGGAATCCCTGGAAGCTCGATCGCACCTCGGGAGGATCATCGGGGGGCGCCGGGGCCGCGATCGCCGCCGGGCTCGGACCGCTGGCGCACGGATCGGACGGCGCGGGCTCGATCCGCATCCCGTCGGCGCTCTGCGGCGTCGTCGGCTTCAAGCCGTCCTTCGGCCGGGTCCCCTACCATCCCAACGCCGACTACTGGTCGGCCCGGTCGCACAACGGTCCGATGGCGCGGACCGTCCGCGATGCGGCGCTGCTGCTGAATGTCATGGCCGGGCCGGATCCCCGCGACCCGCTGACCATCGATGTCCCGCCCGAGGACTACCTGGCGGCGTGCGACGGCGGCATCACGGGGCTCAGGGTGGCGTGGAGCCCCGACCTCGGCTACGCGGCGAATGTCGTGCATCCCGAGGTGAAGGCGATCGCCGAGCGCTCCGCCAGGCGCTTTGCCGAGCTGGGCTGCCGGCTCGAAGAACCGAGGATCCGGTGGCCGGATCCGCGGGCGTTCCACAAGATCATCTGGGAGGTGGGCGTGGCGTCGCGGTACGGCGACCGCGCGATCGAGCGGCCGGACTGGGTCGAGCCCTCGCTCATGCAGATGTTCCTCAACGCCGGCCGGCTCAGCGCCATCGACTACGGAAAGGCGCTCGTCGCCCGCAGCACCTTTTACCAGGCTGTGCGAGAGTTCTTCGAGACCTACGACCTGCTGCTCACGCCCCAGATGCCGGTGACCGCCTGGTCCGTTGAGGCCGGTCCCAACGGGGGGCCGAGCGACGCCGAGGGGCGGCCGATGCCGTTCCTGGACCGGGTCCCCTTCATGTATCCCTTCAATTTGACGGGCTACCCGGCGGCGAACGTGCCCTGCGGCTTCACGGCCGAGGGCCTGCCGGTCGGCCTCCAAATCGCCGGCCGCTGGCACGCCGACGCGCTCGTGCTGCGGGCGGCGGCGGCATTCGAGGAGGCCCAGCCGTGGGCCCAGCACCGTCCCCCGGCCGGCTGAGGAGGCGAGAATTCCGGTGCCGCGGCCACCGTTATGCCAGGCAGTCCGCGACGGCCCTTGGCGGCCGCCGATCGCGAAGATCGCCGGGCGGCTGCTGAATCGCCGCCGGGAGAAAGTGGTGCTGCATGCGGGGCATTGAGCGGATCGTCCGGGGGCGTCTGCACTACGGCTGGATCGTCGCCGGCGTGACCTTCCTCACCCTGCTCGCCTCGGCCGGGATCCGATCGACTCCGGGCATCCTCATCATCCCGCTCGAGAAAGAGTTCGGCTGGACGCGGGCCACGGTGTCTCTCGCGGTCTCGATCAACCTGCTGCTGTACGGCCTGTTCGGCCCCTTTTCCGCGGCGCTGATGGACCGGATCGGCGCGCGGCGCGTGATGCTGTTCGCGCTGACGCTGGTGGCCGCCGGCGTCGGCCTGACCACGTTGATGCGCGCGGCGTGGCAGCTCGTGCTCCTCTGGGGCGTCGTGGTCGGGTTGGGCACCGGCACCATGGCGCTCGTTCTCGGCGCGTACATCGCCAACCGCTGGTTCTCGGAACGCCGCGGGATCGTGATGGGATTGCTCACCGCCAGCACGGCGACCGGCCAGCTGCTGTTTCTGCCCTTTCTCGCGTCGCTCGTCGTCGCGTCCGGATGGCGCGCGGCCGTGCTGGCCGTCGCCGGGGTGGCGCTGTTGATCGTTCCCGTCGTGTACATCTTCATGCGCAACGATCCCAGCGACGTCGGCCTGCGCCCGTTTGGAGCGACGGCCGACGCGGGGCCGGTATCGTCGACCGCCAACCCTGCGACGGCGGCGCTGGCAGGCCTCCGTGAGGGTTCGCGATCCCGGGACTTCTGGCTCCTGGTCGGCAGCTTTTTCATCTGCGGCGCGAGCACCAACGGGCTGATCGGCACCCACCTCATCCCCGCCTCGATGGAGCACGGGATCCCGGAGGTGACTGCCGCCGGCCTCCTGGCCGCGATCGGGGTGTTCGACCTGATCGGGACCACCGTCTCCGGCTGGCTCTCGGACCGGTGGGACAACCGGTATCTCCTGTGCTGGTATTACGGGCTGCGGGGCCTGTCGCTGCTCTACCTGCCGTACGCGCTGGGGACGCAGTTCGTGGGGCTCGCGGCGTTCGCGGTCTTCTACGGTCTCGACTGGGTCGCGACCGTTCCGCCGACCGTCCGTCTGACCGCCGACATCTTCGGCAGGCAGAAGGTGGGTGTCATGTACGGATGGATCAGCGCCGGCCACCAACTCGGCGCCGCCACCGCCGCCTTCGGCGCGGGCGCCGTGCGGTCGTGGCTGGGCAGCTATCAGGTGGCGTTCATGACGTCGGGACTGCTGTGCCTGATTGCCTCCGGCCTGGTGATCCGGATCGGGCAGGCCTCCGGCGGCCTGCGCCGGGCGCGCCCGGTCGAGGCGGGGGCGTCGGTGTAATCGGGCCGGCGGCCCGCCGTCGGCTTCTGCTCGCCCTGCCGGCCGCGGCCGCGGCGCTCATGTGGGTCGCCGGTCGCCCCATCGGCGCGCTGGCCCACGCCGGCCTGGTCCGGTCCGATCCGCCCGATCTCTGCTCCCCTCAGGCCCAGCCCCGGCTGCTTCCCGGCGATCCTCGCTGCGCGTCAGGGGCCGTGCTGCCGCAGGCTCCGGCCGGCGTGCGCCTTCTGTTCAGCGAGCCGGTTTCCCTGGTCGGCCGCGGAGTGCGCGTCCTGGCCCCGCCGGAGAAGGCACGTATCGTGTGAGCTGGCGGGTGATCGCTCAGGACACACACCCATCGCAGGGCGCGTTCGCGTTCAGCGTCGGCCGGGCCGGCGCCCCCCCGGGGAGCGCCGCCTCCGCGGCTACAGGCGGGGTGGGGCCGATCACGGGGGTGATCCTCCAGGTGTTCGCCCGCGCAGTCCACCTTGCCGGGTACGCGTTGAGCTTCGGCGTGCTCGCCTTCCGGAAGATGGTCCTTGAGCCGCCGGCCCTCACCGCCGGGGGAGAGACCGAGCGCCGGGTCTGGCGGCTGGCCGGCGCCGGCCAGCCGTTGGACCCGGAGATCCTGGGCGGCGCGCTCGACTCGAGCTTCGGCCGCGTGCTGGCGCAGCGGCTCGGAGCCGCCCTGCTCCTCTGGGTGCTCGTTGGAGCGGCATCGGCCCGCCCCGCCCCGGCGGCCGCGGCGGCGCTGGTCCTTGGCCTTGCGCTTGCCTTCGTGGACGGAGAGGCCGCGCACGCGGTGGGGACGCGCCCATCCTGGCTGGGGCTCGGCCTGAACACCCTGCACGAGGCGGCGATGGGGACGTGGGTCGGGGGGCTCGTGGGACTGCTGAGCGTGTGGCGTGTCCCGACGATCGCCGTCCGCCGCGTCGAGATCGCGGTCAGGACCGGCCGCCTGGCCGCCTGGTCCGCCGCGGTGCTGGCGGCGACGGGCGCGGGCATGGCGGTGCAGCACCTGCGCGGGCCGGGGGACCTCGTCGCGACGGCCTACGGCGAGACGCTGGCCGTAAAGCTCATCCTGTTCCTGGCCGCCTTGTGGCTGGCCTGGGGTGCGGCGGGGGCCCCGATCGACCGCCGCCCGCGGGCGTGGATCCGGGAGGCCGCCGTGCTGCTCGCTGTGCTTGTGCTGGCGGGCCTGCTGGCCTCGCTGCCGCCGCCGGTGTGACGGGGCGCCGCGATTTCATCGACGCTCGGCGGCTTCACGAATCTTTGTGAGGATAGCAGTCCATCCTTTGACGACCCCCTCGCGATGCTCGGGGGTGATCAGGCCGATCGCGCGGTGGGCGAACTTGAGACGCGTCTTGGGGCCTTCCGCCGTCAGCCGGTATTGC
>VBAN01000110.1 GCA_005882445.1 Candidatus Segetimicrobium genomatis
GATCGGGCGTCATGATGATGGTGTCCTCGACGCCCGGCACCGCCCTCAGGGTGGCGCACACGGTTCGCACGAGCGCGAGACTCAGCGTCGCTCTCGCGGGAGCGGACAGCACGCTTGCCAGCCGGCTCTTGGCGTCCGGAAGCGGCTTCTGGGGGACGATGGCGCGGACCCTCACGCGGTTTTCGCGGCCACCTCGACGCCGTGCCTCGCTGCGATGTCGATGAGCGCCCGAGCCAGCCGCCGCCGCCCGGCGGGGTCGGTCATCAAGGTGTCGGCGCACTCGACCGCCAGCGGCTGCGCAGGCGACCCGGCAGCCGCCACGGTGTCCCGGAGCGCGCGGTCGCGGATGTCCAGGACGAACACATCGATGAACCGTCCGTACTGGGCGGCGATCGCTGCGGAATCGGGCCGCATCCCGAGCCCGCGCAGCATCTCCACCGTTGGACCTTTCACGGCGGTTCCGCCGATCAGAGGCGTCACCGCCATCCGCAGCGCGGAACTTGCGCTCAGCGCGACCCCCATTCCCGGAAGCGCCAGGATCGGGCCGATGCTGACCACCGGGTTGCTCGGGGAGATGATGATCATGGCGGAGGAGCGGATGGCATCGAGCACCTCGAGCGACGGACGAGCGTGTTCGATGCCCTCGAACTCGACGCCGGTGACCGGATCCCGCGCCCCTCGCCTCACAAAATACTCCTGAAACGGCAGGCGCCCCGCCGGGGTGCTCACGAAGGTCGCGACCCGGGCGTCGGTCATCGGCAGCACCCTCGGAACCACCCCCAGCGCCGCCGCCAGGGCGGCGGTGACCTCGGTTGGACGCCGCCCCTCCCGGAGCCACTGCGTTCGAGCGAGGTGCGTGGCCAGGTCGCGGTCCCCAAGCCGGAACCAGGTCGGCAGCCTGTAGCGTTTGAGCATCTCGAGGGCCGTCCACGTGTCCCCGTCGATCCCCCAGCCCCGCTCGTCGCTGGCCAGGCCGGCCAGCGTGTACAAGACGGTATCCACGTCCGGGGAGATGTGGAGGCCCAGATGCTCCCAATCGTCGGCGGTGTTGACGATGACGGTGAGCGTTGAGGGGTCGGCCAGCACGGCGGCGAGACCGTCCACCAGCTTGACTCCGCCCACGCCGCCGCAGAGGACTGTGATCACACCGCACCGGTTACAGGAAGGTCACGATCGAGTCCAGGGGCTTGCGCGGCGGCACCGGCGGGGTGTGGGCGGGGTAGCCGACGGTCAGCAGCGCCTGAGGGGTGAAGGCACGAGGCAGCCCCAGGGCCCGCCGGACAATCCCGGGGCAGAATAAGGGGGCACAGCACCAACACGCGCCCAGGCCGCTCGCGGCGGCCGCGAGCAAGAGGTTCTGCACCGCGGCGGCCGCGCTCTGCACCGCCATGACCTGCTCCGCCGTCCTTCGGGCGCGATCGGGGTAGACATCCATCCCCTCCATCGTGTACCCGACGAGGATCAGCGCCGGTGCCTCGCCGAACCGTTTGAGCGAGAACCTCAGTTCCACCCGGATTGCCGCCTCGGAGGTCCCGCTGCGCTCCAGGTCGCGTCGCCAGCGGCGCGCCATGCGCTCGGCCAACCTCCGCTTGACCTCGGGGGAGGTGATGGCGACGAACCGGGTCGGCTGAGCGTTGTGGGCCGACGGCGCCTCGGTCGCGGCCTCCAGCAGGGTTCGGAGGACGCCGGCCGGCACCGGGTCGGACTTATAGAACCGCACGGTGCGCCGTGCGGTGAGCACGTCGGGGATTTTCAAGGCCCCGACCTCAGGGGACGTCATTGCGTAGAAAGGGTTCTCGCACAGATGGCGGGGCCCTGCCGCGGCCAGCCTGCCGCGTGGGATGGGACGCGCCTGCCGCGAGGGGCGTGAATCAGGATGTCCGCCGCAGGAAAGCGGAAAGCCGTCCGGCGAACCCCACCCGTGTGCACAATCGACGGAGTGTGATGGCGCCGAGGAGCCTCGTTACGGCCCCGCATGGTCTGGCCACGACCTCAGGTCTCAGAATCCTCCGGGAAGGCGGCAACGCGGTTGAGGCGGCGATTGCCGCCGCGGCGACGATCGCGGTCGTCTACCCGCATATGAATGCGATCGGCGGGGACAACTTCTGGCTGATCTACGACGCGGGCGCGCGGCGCGTGCGGGCGTTGATGGCGTGCGGGGCGGCGGGGGCGCGCTGCACCATCGAGGCCTACCGGGCGGCCGGGCATTCGGGCGAGATACCGCGCCGGGGCCCCCTGGCGGCGAACACCGTTCCGGGGGCGGTCGACGGATGGGGGGAGGCCTACGAGTATTCCCGGCGGTCCCTTGATGGCGGGAAGCCGTTCGAGGCCTTGCTCGCGGACGCGGTGCACTACGCCGAATCGGGGTATCCCGTCACGCCGGGCCAAGAGGCCTGGACGCGCGCCAGCATCGGTCCCAACTCCGGGCCGTTCGGTCACCTGGAGACGCTGGAAGGGTTCCGCCGAACCTTTCTCCGGCCCGACGGTTCGGCGTATCCGGCGGGAGCGCGGTTCGTCATGCCCGGGCTCGGCCGCACCCTTGCCGCCATCGGGCGGGAGGGGCGGGACGCGTTCTACCGCGGTCCCATCGCCGCCCAGCTGTGCGCGTATCTCGAGGCCCGCGGGGGCCTCCTCACCGAGGGTGACTTCGCCGGCCACCGCAGCCGCTGGACCGATCCCATCCAGGTGCGATACCGGGACTGGACGGTGTGCAATACGCCTCCCCCGACCCAGGG
>VBAN01000111.1 GCA_005882445.1 Candidatus Segetimicrobium genomatis
GTGCTTGCCGCTCACCCGCATGCATTTCTGGACCGTGGTGGCCCGCCGGTACGGCCGCTGCTCGAGGCCCAGGAACACGTCCTTGAACTGGACCATCCCGGCGTTGGTGAACAGCAGCGAGGGATCCCCCGCCGGCACCAGCGAGGCGCTGGGGACCCGGGTGTGTCCCTGGGCTTCGAAGAACTTGAGGAAGGCTTCCCGGATCTCGTCCGCGCGCATGACGGGCCGGCGGCGGGTGCTGCGCGTCACGCCCCGCCCTCCGTGGCGGCCCCGACCGAGCCCAACAGCTCCTCGGCCGCGGCGACCGCGCCCTCGATGCCGTCGGCGGCGCGGTCGATCAGCGCGGGCGTGATCACGAGCGGCGGCGACACGCGGATCACCTGCGGGTTGTTCAGCGTGTAGAACGTGATCACCCCGCGGTGGCCCGCCTCGGCGGACGTCATCAGCGCGTAGTCGCGGTGCGTGAACTCGATCCCCAGCATCAGCCCGCGGCCGCGGACGTCGTTCACCACCGCCGGGTGCCGTGAGCGGATCTCGCGCAGCCGGCCCAAAAATTGCTCCCCGAGCGGGCCCGCGCGGTCGGCCAGGCGCTCGTCCACCAGCACGTCGAGGGTCGCCAGCGCCGCGCGGCAGGCCAGGGGGTTCCCGCCGAACGTGGACGAGTGGATGTACGGATCCCGCTTCATGCGCTCCCACAGGGCGGGGCGGGCGATGAACGCGCCGATCGGCATCACCCCGCCGCCGAGCGCCTTGGCCAGGGTCAGGATGTCCGGGACGACGCCCTCGTGCTCGACGCAGAACATGCGGCCGGTGCGGCCCAACCCCGTCTGGATCTCGTCGGCGATCAGCAGCACGCCCCGCCGGTCACAGATGTCGCGCACCTGACGCAGGTAGCCTGCGGGAGGGAGGATGACGCCGGCCTCGCCCTGGATCGGCTCGAGCATGACCGCGGCCACATCACGGTCGATCGCCGCCTCCACCGCGGCGGCATCGCCGAAGGGCACGTGGACGAATCCAGGCACGAGCGGCTCGAACGGGGTCCGGTAGTAGGCGCGCCCCGTCGCCGAGAGCGCCCCCAGGGTCTTGCCGTGGAACGCCTCCTGCATGACCACGAAGCCCGGCCGGCCCGTGGCCAGGCGCGCCAGCTTGATCGCGCCCTCGTTCGCCTCCGCGCCGCTGTTGCCGAAGAACGAGTACTGGAGGTCGCCGGGTGTCACCTCCGCCAGGCGCTCCGCGAGCGCCGCCATGGGCGCGCTCGGCATCGTGCGCACGGACATCGGCATCCGGTCGAGTTGGTCGCGCACCGCCGCCAGGACCCGGGGATGGCGGTGGCCGATGTTGAAGATCGCCGGGCCGCACGCGCAGTCGATGTACTCGCGGCCGTGGACATCCCAGACCAGGCACCCTTCGGCGGCCCATTCGACGGTCTCGACGCCGCCGAACTGAAACAACCGCGCGAGCCCGGGGTTGAGATACCGCCGGTACTGCGCCAGCGCGCGCTCGATCAGTTGCGCCCGATCGGCGCCCTCCGGGAAGCGCCTTACCTTTGTCCCACTCCTCGCTTTGATCGGCTTTCGGCGTGGGCCGGGACGTCCCGGCGGCGCGGGGTGAGCGGGCTCAGGGCGGGGGCGGGCCATGCTGGACCTCCGAAGGCTCCGCCGGCTCCCGGGCCGCCGCCGCGGCCAGCACGGCCTCGGCCTTGCGGACCACCTCGCGGGTTTCCTTGTACTTGATCCGGTCCAGAGCTTCCGCGACCGACACCCAATCACAGCGCACGAACCCTTCTTCGCGCTGCGGGCAGGCCTCTTCCCCGCCGAGGAACTCCATCAGGTAGTAGTGCACCGTCTTGTCATAATAGGTATCTTCGGTCTTCCAGAAGAACAGATAGCGCTCTTCGCCGAGGTCACGCACGATCCGGACATTGTGAAGCCCGGTTTCCTCGCCGACCTCCCGGAGCGCGACGGCCTCGGGGGTCTCCCCCGCCTCGATCGTCCCTTTGGGGAGCATCCACTTGCCGGCTTCGTGCTGCAGGAGCAGAATGCGGTAGTCGGCCGGGGAGGCGGCTGCACCGGACCGGCGATAGACGACCCCGCCGGCGCTGTGGGCCCGCTTCACTTTCCGGGCCGGCTGGCGCACCGCACCGCTCCTTTCACCCCGACGGCCGGGCGGGCCCCGTGCAATCCAAGCACGCGCGCGGCCGGCAGTTCGCCAGCCCCGCCGGCTGCGGCGAACCCGCGACCCGGGAAGATCTCCTCGTCAGACGGAAGCAGGCCCGAGGCTCAGAACCGTTTGCGCCGAGCCGCGCGGCGTCGCCGCTTCTGGCTGGGCTTCTCGTAGTGTTCGTGCCGCTTCGCGTCTGTGAGGATTCCGGACCGCTTGACCTGACGCTTGAACCGTCGCAGGGCGCTGTCCAGCGTCTCATCCTTGCCGACCCGAACCTCGGTCAAGAGTCCACCTCCGGTGGCTGCGGCTCCGTGCGATGAGGCCATTATACACGAGGGGCGCCCCGAACAGCAACGGGGCGCCCCTCGCGTCGGCGGAGTGGAGCGATCCGGAGGGCGTCCGAGAGACCCGTCGAGGTCTAGCCGGGTAGTGTCAGGGGCCCTGGTAGGTGATCGCGCCGGCCGAGTTCACGGACGCGGTCCTGGTTCCGGCGATGCTCTGCAGGGTGATGGTGTGGGCCGCGTCCGGAACGCCGAAGGCGGTGAATGTCACGGTGTCGCTGGCCTGCGGCGTCACGCCGGTGGGCAGCGAGGCGTTCTCGTGAAAGCCGCCGGTGCTCCGCGCGATGACGTAGCTGCCGGAGGAACCCGTCAAGGTGACGGTGTACTGCGATCGCTCGGACTTGGCCCGTTCCTCGGCCTCGCGAAGATTCGAGGCCATCTGGATCGCGCCAAACCGCAGCCGCTGCTGGGCGGTGTAGCCGCGCCAGTTCGTGTAGCTCAACGTCACGAGGACGCTGACGATCGCGAGGACGATCACCATCTCGAGGATGGAGAACCCGCCTTCCCGGGACCGAGGCATGGTGGGCACCGCCCGGCGCACAGACGGCGCCTTACGGCGGGGTCGCTTCACGCCAGACCGGCCTCACCCCGGCCAGGGGCTGGGAGCCGCCGGTGACCATGAACAGGTTCGTCGTCGGAAAGAATGGGGGCGTGAATCCGCGGCTCATCCGCGTGTCGAAGGTGAAGGCGCGCCCGTA
>VBAN01000112.1 GCA_005882445.1 Candidatus Segetimicrobium genomatis
TCGCGGGCCGAGATGAAGACCTGGCGGACGGGCACCGTCTTCCACCCCCCCTGCGCGCCGATCGTGCGCTCGCAGACGGGGCAGGGGACCGCCTCCTCGTGCCACCAGATGCCTTCGGCCTCACGGTCCTCCGCCGGCATCAGATCGAACGGGTGCTGGTGGAACGGGCACCCGTCCACCGCGTACACCGCACCGTCGGGTTTCCTCGAATACTCCTCGAGCCGCCGCTTGATTTTGTCCACGGTCATCGACTTGCCGGAGCCCTGCGGCCCGACGAGGAGCAGCAGGCGCCGCTCCATGCTCATCGCGTAGCCCTTGAAGAACGCCACGATGTCGTCGAGCTGCCGGTCCATCCCGTAGATCCCTTCAAAGACCTTGGCCTTCCCGAAGTAGTCGATCATGTCGGCGATGTAGTGCAGGGTGGTCCGGGTCAGGCGCGGGTCACGCCGGCTCGCTGCGACGTAGGACGCGACGGTGTCGATCGTGGTCATCGTCATCTCCTGGTGTAGTGTACGCGGTGAACCCCGCGTCGGTTCGTCACTGCCGCGTTAGCGAACCTATCTTCCACTTTTCCCCATCTCCGGCGTGCGGAAACCCCGAGCGCCAAAAACACAAAGACCCAGCGCGGGAACCTCGAGATCCCCGGCTGAGTCCCCTTTCCCCCGACCCGCCCGTTTGGCCACGGCAGTTGATCCGATGCTACGTCGTATGTTGCTCCATCGGCGCGCCCCATCCAACGTGGAGCGCTTGAGTGCGATCGCTTCTATCGCGTGTATGCCCAACGGCTCGATATTTGAGCCAGTATAGCCCCGGCCGGGGGGCCTGTCAATGAAATGGACGGCGGGCAGTCGTCTGAACACCGCCGCCAATGGGCATAAAATCGGTGCCGGGAGCCATCCCACCGGGCCAGGACAGCATGCTCGGCTGAGCCGAGACCTCTGGATCGCCGCCTGAGACGGCGCCCAGAACGAATAGGAGCGTGGACACCAACGGGCACGGAGACGAGCACCCTGCGTGTGCTTCTCATTGAGGACGACCGCGATAACACGCAGCTCATCGAGGAGATGCTGTCCGCGGAGGCGTCGGCGGAAGACGCGCTCGTCCGCTTCGACCTGGAGACCTGCAGCCGGCTCTCCGACGGGGTCAAGCGCCTGGCCCAGGGAGGCGTGGAAGCCGTCTTGCTCGATCTGTCGCTCCCCGACAGCCAGGGACTCCGGTCCCTCTCCACCATGCGCGAGCAGGCGCCGCACGTGCCCATCGTGGTGCTGACCGGCGCCGCGGACAAGAAACTGGGCATCCAGGCGCTGGAAGCCGGAGCCCAGGACTACCTGGTCAAGGGCCGCACAGACGGCGCGCTGCTCGTGCGGTCGCTCCGGTATGCGATCGATCGAAAGCGGCTGGAGCGCATCCTGGAGCAGCAGGTCCTCATCGACGAGCTGTCGGGCGTCTACAATCGCCGGGCGTTCTTCAAGACCGCCGAGCAGCAGTTGAGGCTGCTCCGCCGGCTCCGCAAGCAGGCGCTGCTGGTCCTCGTGGACATTGACGGGCTGAAAGAGATCAACGACGCGTTCGGCCACGCCGCGGGGGATGTCGCCCTCGTCGATGCGGTGGAGCTGCTGCGAAACACCTTCCGCGAGAGCGACATCATCGGCCGGATGGGCGGGGACGAATTCGCGGTGCTGGCGTTCGAGGTCGGCCCGGAAGAGATGACCACCATCCCCCGGCGGCTGACGAAGTCTCTCGCCGCCTACAACAAAACCCCGGACCGCCGGGCCCGGCTCGCGTTCAGCCTCGGGTTCGCCGTGGTCACACCGGAGAGTGGATCGAGCCTCGGCCACCTGCTCAAGGAAGCCGAGGAGGACATCGATTTGAAGAAGCACGGCCGGCCGAAGCCCCCGGGAAAGCCACCCCTGAAGCTCGAGCTGTCCTAGCCTTCCTGCCCGGCCGCAGGGCCGCGGCACCGCGCGCGGAGAAGACGTCTGGGATGGAGCGCGCGCGCCTGAGACCCCTCCGGCTCGAGGCCGGTCAGACCATCGGCCTGATCTCCCCCTCCGGGCCAACCTCCCCGGGGGGCGCCACTACGCCCGAGCAGCTCGCGGCCGCCCGCGCCCGCCTCGCCGAGGCCGGCTTCCCCACCGTCATCGCCCCTCACGCGCTCGACGTCCGCGGGTATCTCGCGGGCGACGACCCCGGGCGGGTGGCGGACCTGCACGCCATGTTTACGGATCCCGCGGTTCGGGCGGTGCTGTGCATCCGCGGGGGCTACGGGGCGATGCGCCTGCTGGACGCGGTGGACTACGACCTGATCCGCCGCCACCCCAAGGTGTTCATCGGGTACAGCGACATCACGGCGCTCCATCTGGCCCTGCACCACCGGGCCGGGCTCGTGACATTTCACGGACCGATGGCCGGCGCGATCGCCGCGGGCGGCGAGCACGACCTCGGCCAGCTGCTGCGCGCCGTCACCCGCCCGCATCCGCTCGGCCCGCTGGCCAATCCGCCGGACGGCCCCGAGATCGAAACGCTCGTCCCCGGCACCGCGGACGGCGTGCTGCTCGGCGGCAACGCCGCGGTGCTGACGTCCCTGCTCGGCACGCCCTACCTGCCCTCGTTCGAAGGGGCGGTGCTCTTCTTTGAAGACATCCTCGACCACACCTACCGCCTCGATCGGAAGATCGTGGAGCTTCGCCTGGCAGGGGTGCTCGAGCAGGTCGCCGGCATCGTCGTGGGCGAGTGCCGCCTGCGGGCCGAACCGGGAGATCAGGGACTCTCGATCCGGCAGATCCTGGAAGATCTCGTCGTCCCATTGGGCAAACCGGCGATCTACGGCCTCGCCTGCGGACACGGCGCCTATCACCTGACCCTGCCGGTTGGGGTCCGCGCGCACCTCGAGGCGGGGCGCGGGGTCCTGTCGGTCGACGAAGCCGCGGTGACCTGACGGGACCGGCGGGAGATCCCGTCGAAACCGGACTAGCGGACTCGTAGAGTGGAGCCTAAGGTGAGGAGAGATCGCCGGTGACCCAGCCCCGTCCTCGTGCCCGTCGAGCGCTCGCGGCCCTGGAGCCGTACATCCCCGGCCGTTCTGCCGAAGAGGTGATGGCGCGCTTCGGGCTGACCCAGGTCGTCAAGCTCGGGAGCAACGAAAATCCGCTCGGCGTCTCCCCCCGCGTGCGTGAAGCCGTGATCCGGACCCTGGACCGCGCCCACCACTACCCGGACGGGGAAAGCACCCGGTTGCGCGCGCGCCTCGCCGAGCGGTTCGGGCGGACCCCGGAGCACTTCTGCGTCGCCAACGGCGCGGACAACATCCTGACCTGCCTGGGCCTGGCGTTCGTTGAACGGGGAGACCGCTGCGTGACCGGCCTGCCCACCTACACGGCGTACGCCGGCCTGGTCAGGCTCCTCGAGGGGGAGCTCGTCGAAGTCCCGCTGCGGGAGTGGACGTTCGACGTGCGGGCCCTGGCGGAGGCGGCCGCGGGCGCCAAAGCCGTGATCGTCTGCAACCCGAACAATCCCACGGGCTCGATCCTCCGTCACGACGAGCTGCAGGCCCTGGCGGAACGGGTCCCCCCGGACGTCCTCCTCGTCGTCGACGAGGCCTATGCGGAGTGGGTCGATGACCCGGCGTTCCCTGACTCCGTGGCCCTGCTCCGGCGGCACCCCAACATCGTCATCGTGCGCACGTTCTCGAAGATCTACGGCCTCGCAGGGCTGCGCGTCGGCTACGCCATCGGCGCGCCCGAGATCGTGGCCTCCCTCATTCAGGTCCGCGAGCCCTTTCCTGTGGACCGGCTGGCGCAGGCCGCGGCCGAAGCCGCGCTGGACGATGAGGCGTACGTGCGCGCGGCCTATGAGAACAACCGCGTGGGGAAGGCCGCGCTGGCAAAGGGGCTCGCCGCGCTCGGCCTCCGCCCCCTGCCGAGCCAGGCCAACTTCGTGCTTGTCGATCTCGGCCGGCCCGCCGCGGCCGTGGCGGAGCGCCTCCTCGAGCGGGGAGTGATCATCCGGCCGGGGGGCCTGTGGAGGCTGCCCACGTGGGCGCGCATCACCGTCGGCACGCCCCAGGAGATCACCAGGATGCTCGAGGCGCTCTCGGCGGTGCTCCGGCAACCGGCGTGAAAGAGTCCAGACGGGGGGGAGGCCCCCAGGGGAGGGAGATCATGGTCGCAAGCCGCCGCATTGAGGAGTTGCTGAAGGCCTATGCCGAGGGACCCCGGCTCCTCGAGGCAGCTGTCGAGGGGATCCCGGAGGCAGAGCTCCGCTTCAGCCCGGGGCCCGGGCACTGGACCATCCACGAGAACGTGGTGCACGTCGCCGACACAGACCTGGTGGCGGCCGCGCGGATGCGGTACGTGATCGCCCAGCCCGGATCCACGCTGGTGTCGTTCGATCAAAACCTGTGGACGAAGGCGCTGGATTACGGGTCGCTCTCTATGGAAGGAGCGCTTGCGCTCCTCCGCGCCGTCCGGGCCGCGACCACGGAGGTCCTCAGGCGCGCGCCCCAGGAGGCCTGGGAACAGCAGGGGATCAACACCGAGGCCGGCCCGCAGACGCTGGAGTGGCTGGTCGAGCATTTTGCGGACCATGTGCCCTACCACCTGCGGACGATCGCCAAACGCCGCGCGCAGTACGCGCAGGCCAAGCGCTGAGCCGGGGGGAGCGGTGCGCGCGCAGGGGCCGCGGCACCCGTTCGACACCCGGCGGGTCATTCGGGCGCCCCGCGGACCGGCGATCTCGTGCCGGGGGTGGCCCCAGGAAGCGGCGTTGCGGATGTTGATGAACAATTTGGATCCCGACGTCGCCGAGAAGCCGGACGACCTGATCGTCTACTCAGGGAAGGGTAAGGCCGCGCGATCCTGGGAGGCGTTCGACGCCACTCCTGATCCAATCCGGAAAACCCGTGGGCGTCTTCCGCACGCACGAATGGGCGCCGCGGGTTCTCATCTCCAACGCCATGCTGGTGCCCAAGTGGGCCACGTGGGAAGAGTTCTGGCGGCTCGAGGCGATGGGCCTGACGATGTACGGACAGATGACCGCCGGCTCCTGGATCTACATCGGCACCCAGGGAATCGTCCAGGGGACGTACGAGACGTTCGCCGAGGTCGCCCGGCAGCACTTTGGGGGCAGCCTCAAGGGGAAGCTCGTGCTGACCGCGGGCCTGGGTGGCATGGGCGGAGCGCAGCCGCTGGCGATCAGCATGAACGACGGCGTGGCCCTGGTCGTCGAGGTCGATCCGGCCCGCCTGCACCGCCGGCTCTCCACCGGGTGGATCGACGTCGTGACCCATGACCTCGATGACGCCCTCCGCCGGGTCGAGGAGGCTCTCCGCCGGGGGGCGGGGACATCGATCGGCGTGCTCGGCAACGCGGCCGAGGTGTTTCCCGAACTGGTCCGGCGGGGGGTCCACATCGACGTCGTCACGGATCAAACGTCCGCCCACGACCCGCTCGACGGCTACCTCCCCCCGGGGGTCGCGCCGGAAGACGCGCCGGCGCCGATGGTGGAGTTCCGCCAGCGCGGGGCGGTGGTGTTCGACTACGGCAACAACCTCCGCGCCGAGGCCGCCCGCGGGGGATTTGACGGCGCGCGGGCGTACCCGGGATTCGTGCCGGCCTACATCCGGCCGCTCTTTGCGGCGGGGAAAGGCCCGTTCCGATGGGCCGCGCTGTCAGGCGACCCCCAGGACATCCTCAAAACCGACGCCCGGATCCTCGAAGTGTTTCCCGACCACGACGGGCTGCGGCGGTGGATCCGCCTGGCGCAGCGGCGCGTGCCCTTTCAGGGGCTGCCCGCCCGGATCTGCTGGCTCGGCTACGGCGAGCGGGACGTGGCCGGGCTCGCGTTCAACGAGATGGTGGCGCGCGGCGAGCTCGCGGCGCCGATCGTCATCGGCCGGGATCACATGGATTCCGGCTCGGTGGCCTCGCCCAACCGGGAGACGGAAGGCATGCGGGACGGATCCGACGCGATCGCCGACTGGCCGATCCTCAATGCCCTCCTCAACACGGCGGCCGGGGCGACCTGGGTCGCGGTGCATCACGGCGGCGGTGTCGGGATCGGCTTCTCGATCCACGCCGGCCAGGTCAGCGTGGCCGATGGGACCCAGCTTGCGGCCGAGAAGCTGGCCCGCGTGCTGGCGGCGGACCCGGGCATCGGCGTGGTGCGCCACGCCGACGCGGGGTACGAGATCGCGAGACAGACGGCCGCCGCCCGCGGCCTCCGGCTGTTCCCCACCGAGTAATCGCCGACCCCTGATGCGGCGCGCGTACCGAGGGCGCCAGGTGCTCGCCGGAGGCGCGCTCCTGCCCGACCATGCGGTGGTGGTCCGGGATGGCGACATCGAATCGGTCCTGCCCTCCGCCTCGGCGGCGCTCGCAGGGGTGGAGACCGAGGACTGGGGAGACACCCTGATCCTCCCGGGCACGGTCGATGTCCACACCCATTCCTTCCAGTCGCTCGTGCGCGGGGTCTCCGACGATCTCCCCTTCTTCCGCTGGCGAGACGACGGGATCTATCGCATCTCCCCGCACCTCGGCCCTGAGGAGATCTATGCGGGAGCGCTCCTGACCTTTGGGGAGAAGCTCCGGTACGGGGTGACGACGGTCGCGGATTTCTTCTACGTCCACGCCGGCGGGATCGAGAACGACGGAGCCGTGATCCGCGCCGCGAAGGACCTCGGAATCCGGCTCGTCCTGGCCCGCACGATGTACGATTGGACCGGCGCGCCGGCCGTCTACCGGGAGACGGTCGACGAGGCGGTGCAGCGCTGCGAAACGCTCATCGCCCGCCACGCCGGCGATCCCATGGTCAGCGTGTGTCCGGCCCCCCACAGCCCGCACGCCGCGTCTCCTGACATGATCGAGGCGGGCGGAAGGCGCACGGCGTCCCCCCGCTGCGCTGGCTCGACCGGCTCGGCGCGGTCTCAGAGCGGATGGTGGCGATCCACTGCGTCTGGCTGACCGAGGAGGAGATCACCCTCATGGGCGCGCGCGGCGCCAAGCTGGCCTACTGCCCGGCCAGCAATATGTTCCTCGGCGATGGAATCACCAATATCCCGGCCATGCTGGCGGCCGGGGTGGCCGTAGGACTCGGCACCGATGGGGCGTGCAGCAACAACCGGACCAGCGTCTTCGATGAGATGCGGACCGCGGCGCTCCTCCAAAAGGTCTCCGCCCTCGACGGGGCGATCCTCCCGGCGGAGATCGCGCTCGCGATGGGGACCCGCAACGGCGGCGCCGTCCTCGGGCTCCCGGTGGGAGAGATCGCGCCCGGGTATCGCGCGGATCTCGTCGGCATCCGGCTGGACGATCTTTCCCTGCAGCCGCGCGGCCCGATCGAGAAGCACCTCGTCTATGCCCTCGACCCGAGGGCCATCGCCCGGGTCGTCGTGGCCGGCCGGCGCGTCGTCGGGTCGTGGTGGCCGGCCGGCGCGTCGTCGAGCACGGAACGCTGCTCACCGTGCCCGAGCAGGAGATCCTCGCCAGGGTCGCCCGGGCCACGGCCAGGTGGCAATGACCGCGCCGGCCGATCTCCTGGTGGTCCATGCCGCCGAACTGGCGACGCTGGCGACCGGGAGCGTGCCCCGCCGAGGGGCCGCCCTCGCCGATCCGGGGATCGTCGCCGACGGCGCGGTCGCCGCCTCCGGGGGGCGCATCACGGCCGTCGGGCCCACCGAGGCGGTCCTTCGGTCCGTGTCTCGCACGCCGGCCACCACGACCGTGGACGCGTCCGGGCGCCTCGTCACGCCCGGCCTCGTCGATCCCCACACCCACCTCGTCTTCGCAGGCCACCGGGCCCAGGAGTTCACGATGCGGCTTCATGGCGCGGGCTACGCCGAGATCGACCTCGTGGCGATGGGCCGCCGGCGCCTGGACCGGATGCTGGCCCACGGCACGACGACGGTCGAAGCCAAGAGCGGGTACGGCCTGTCCATGGCGGACGAATTGAAGATCCTCCGGGCCACCGCGCGCCTCGGGGCCAGCCATGCCGTCGGGATCGTCCCCACGTTCCTCGGCGCCCACGCCGTGCCCCCCGAACGGAAGGCGGATCCGGACGGGTACGTCCGCGACGTCTGCGAGCTGATGCTCCCGGCCGTCGTTCGGGAGGGCCTCGCCGAGTTCTGCGACGTGTTCTGCGAACGCGGCGCGTTTTCCATCGAGCAGTCGCGGCGCATTCTGAGCGCGGCCGGCCGGCTGGGGCTCCGGCTCAAGATCCACGCCGATCAGCTCTCGGCGTCAGGAGGCGCGCGGCTCGCCGCCGAACTGGGCGCCCTCTCGGCCGATCACCTCGAGCACACCCCGTCCGATGATCTCGCGGCGATGGCCGAGCGGGGGGTGACGGCGGGCCTCCTCCCGGGGGCGACGTTCTTTCTGCTGCACCAGAACTACGCGGACGCCCGCGCGATGGTCGAGTTGGGCGTCCCGATCGCCCTGGCCACCGACTTCAACCCCGGCTCCTCCCCCACGTTCTCCATGCAGATGGCGATCGCCCTGGGGTGCATTGGGATGCGGCTGACCCCGGCGGAGGCCTTGTCCGCGGCGACGATCAACGCCGCGCACGCCGTCGGGCGGGCCGCGGACGCCGGCAGCCTCGCCCCCGGCAAGCGGGCCGATCTCGTGATCTGGGGGATCTCGAGCGTGGCCGAGCTGCCCCTGCACTTCGGGACCAACATGGCCGACACGGTCATCGTGGACGGGCGGGTGGTGATCGGCGGTGGGCGGACGACGTAGCGGCGGCGCGGGCTACGGCCTGCCCAGCGAGATCAGGCTGAGCAGTTCGAAGAGGACGTTGGCGGCGAGCATCGCGGTGATGCCGCTCTGGTCATACGGCGGGGAGACCTCCACGATGTCGAACGCGACGATGTCCAGTCCGGCGAGGCCGCGGAGGAGCTCGAGCGTCTGCGCGCTGCTGAGCCCGCCCACCTCCGGCGTGCCGGTGCCCGGCGCAAACGCGGGGTCGACCGAATCGATGTCGAACGAGACGTACACCTTGCGCCCCCGCACGACGTCGAGGCGGGACAGCGCGGCGGCCACCCCCTGCCGGTGGATTTCCTCGGCGCGGACCACGGTCACGCCCTGGGTCTCCCCCAACTCGAAATCGCCCTCCCCGTAGACCGGGCCGCGGATCCCGAACTGCACGGTCGCCTTGGGCTGGTACAGGCCCTCCTCGAGCGCCCGCCGGAACGGCGTCCCGTGAAAGTAGCGGTTGCCGAAGTATTCTTCCCACATGTCCTGGTGGCTGTCGAAGTGGACCAGCGCCACGGCCCCGTGGCGGCGCGCCACCGCCCGGAGAATCGCCAGCGAAATCGAGTGGTCGCCCCCGACGCACGCGGGGATCGCCCCCGCGGCCAGCACCTCGCCGACCGCGGTCTCGATCCGTCCGTAGGTGTCGACGATGTCGAGCGGGTTGGGATCCACGTCGCCGCAGTCGGCGACCCGGAGGCGGCTGAACGGGGACGTGCGCAGCACCGGATGGTAGGGCCGGATCAACAGGGAGTTGCTGCGAATCTCCTTCGGTCCGAACCGGGCGCCCGGCCGGAAGCTCACGCCGCCGTCGAAGGGAATGCCCAGGATCGCCACGTCGAGACCGCGGGGATCCTTCTGGTAGGGCAGCCGCATGAACGTCGAGAGCTGGGCGTACCGCGGGGAACGAAAGGCGTTGGGGGGCTCGAAGCGCGCGCTCATGATCCGGCCGCCGCCCCCGCGCCCATGATCTTGGCGGTCTCTTCCCGGATCATCGCCAAGACCCGGCGTTTCGCGCCCACGAACTCTTCCGAGGTCGTCACCTCGAGGGTCCGCGGCCGGGGCAGCGACAGCGACACCTCGGCCCGGAACCGGCCCGGCCGGGCGGTCATCACGTACACCCGGTCTCCCAGGAAGAGCGCTTCGTCGATGTCGTGCGTCACGAACAGGATCGTCTTCGGCGACTTCTGCCAGATGTCCAGCAGCAGCTCGCCCATGAACGCGCGCGTCTGAGCGTCCAGGGCGCCGAACGGCTCGTCCATCAGCAGCACCTCCGGGTCGTTGGCCAGAGCCCGGGCGATCGCCACCCGCTGCATCATCCCGCCTGAGAGCTCCTTCGGGTAGGCGTGCTCGAACCCCGTCAACCCCACCATTTGTATGTAGCGCCCGGCAACCGCGCGCCGCTCCGATTCAGGAACGCCCCTGAGGCGCGGGCCGAACTCGACGTTCCCCTGCACCGTCAGCCACGGGAAGAGGGTGTAGGACTGGAAGACCATGCCGCGGTCCGCGCCGGGATCGGTGACCTGATGGCCGTCCAGCCAGATCTCGCCGGACGAGGGCGGGACGAGTCCGGCGACGAGGCGGAGCAGCGTGCTCTTGCCGCATCCGGACGGGCCGACGATGCTGACGATCTGACAGTCGGCCACATCGAGCGAGAGCCGATCGATGGCCACCACCTCCCCGCCCCGCCGGGTGCGGAAGGCGACCGTGACGTCGCGGATGCGCAGCTTGGGCTCCGCCACGAGTAGCCCTCAGGCCTTCGGGGACCAGGGCAGGAGGCGCCGGTGCAGCCACTTGAACGTCAGGTCGAACGCCAACCCCAACCCCCCGATCACCACGAGCCCGACGAAGATCCGGTCGGTGAACAGGCCCCGCATCGAGTTCAGGATCAGATAGCCCAGTCCCCGGTCGGCGGAGACGATCTCGGCCACGATCAGGTACGTCCAGGCCCAGCCCATGGTGATGCGGAGGGTATCCATCACCCCGGGCAGCGTCGCCGGCAGCAGGACGCGCCCCACCACCTGGGCGGGCGACGCGCCGAGCGTGTAGGAGACGTCGAGCTGCTCGTGCGGCACGTGGGCCGCCACGTCCGCGACGAGCAGGACGAGCTGGAAGAACGTTCCGATGAAGATCACGGCAACCTTCTCGGCGGTCCCGATGCCGACGTAGAGGATCAAGAGGGGGATCATCGCGCTGACGGGCAGGTAGCGGACGAAGTCGATCACGGGCTCCACGAGCGCCTCCACCACCTTGAACGATCCCATCAGGATCCCGATGGGGACGGCCAGGACCGCGGCCAGCGCCCACCCCGTCACGATGACCGCCAGGCTGGCCCGCATATCTTGCACCAGGGTGCCGTCCCGCGCGAGGTCGAGGCCCGCGGCGATGATCGCGGTGGGGCTGGGAAGGAAGAGCGGCTCCACCACCCCGCCGTAGCTGAGCAGGCACCACAGCGCCACTAGGCCCACGGCGCTGCCGGTGACCGTTCCCAGATACACGCGCCGGGGGACGGGCTCCTGCGGTCGGAGGTACGCGAACAGGGCCCACGACGCCCGCCGCCGGCGCTCCGCCCTCGGCTGTGCCAGGCTCACCGTCACGCCCGCCGGTCCGGCGCGGGGCACCGGCCCGGCATGCTCCCTACTTGATGAACTCGGGGTCCACCAGGTCGGCGGCGGCCACGTTCCCCCGGATCATGGCAAACGACTTCCAGATGTCGATCGCGTTCTGCGCGGTGACGTAGATCTGCCCCCCGAGCCCGAAATACTGCCGGTTGATGCCCTCGTCGTAGAACCGGACGCCGTCGAGGGTCTCGCGGAACGTCTTCACGTCCTTCAGCCATCCGCCCACGGCTTTGGCCATCAGGAGGTCGGACTCGTCGGGGTGGTGCTTCCAGTAATCCACCGCCTTGAACCACCCCTGGACTGCGGCCTTCACGGCATCCGGGTGGTTCTTGATGATGTCGCTCCGGAAGAGCAGGATGTCCACGATCAGGCCCGGCGTGCTGCTGCTGTCCACCAGGATGTGGCCGCCCGGCGTCTTCTTCGCCCGGCTCAGCCACGGCTCCCACGTCACCGCCGCGTCGACCTTGTGGGCCACGAATGCCGCCCCCGCATCGTCCTGCTGCATTTGAATGCTCTGAATGTCCTTTTCCGTCATGCCGTTCTGCCGGAGCAGCACGCTGAGGAAGAAGTGCGAGACGGAGCCTTTATT
>VBAN01000479.1 GCA_005882445.1 Candidatus Segetimicrobium genomatis
TACGCATAATGGATCTGCGGATCGAGCACCCCATACAGGAGGTCGACCGCCAGGTTGGCCAGGACATACATCAGGGCGATCACAAAGGTCACGCCCATGATCGATGGAAAGTCGTTGGACACCGCCGCTTCAAACGCATAGCGGCCGAGCCCGGGCCAGGCAAAGATCGTCTCCGTCATCACGGCTCCGGAGAGGAGGCCGCCGAACGCGAGCCCGAGGATGGTCACCGTGGGGATGAGCGCATTGCGCAGCGCGTGCCGCACGACCACCGTGGATTCGGCGAGGCCCTTGGCGCGCGCGGTCCGCATGAAGTCCTGGGAGAGCACCTCCAGCATCGACGACCGGGTGACCCGGGTGACCAGGCCCATGACGGAGCTGCTCAGCACCAGGGCCGGCAGCACGAGGTGGGTCAGGGCGCTCATGAACGCGCGCCCATCACCCGCCAGCAGACTGTCGAGCACGTAGAAGCCGGTGACGCCCGGGGGCGCGGCGATCTGCGGGCCCAGCCGGCCGGGACCGGGCGCCAGGCCGAGGGTCGCGTAGAAGATCACTAGGGACACGGTGGCCAGCCAGAAGATGGGGATCGACACGCCGACCAGCGACACGAGCCGCGCCAGGTGATCGATCGGGCCGTCCCGGTAGATGGCCGAGAGGACGCCGAGCGGCAGTCCCGCGGCGATGGCGAAGACGATCGCCATGATCGACAGCTCGATGGTCGCCGGCAGAAACTGACCGAGGTCTCGTGCGACCGGCCGGCGCGTGTTGATGGAGATCCCAAAATCGCCGGTCCCGACCCCCCGCAGGAACGTCAGATACTGCTGGTGCAGCGGCCGGTCCAGGCCCCACTTGGCTCGAAACGCCGCGACGATCTCCGGGCGCTGGGAGGCCTGCTGCCCCAGGTTCGCCACGATCGGATCGGCGGGAGCGGCGTGGGAGATCACAAAGGTGATCACCGTCAGCCCGACCACCGCCACCGCCGCCAGCAGCAGCCGGCGGGCGACGTAGACTCCCACGCCCTGTCCCCGAGGCCGGCTACTGCTTGGTTACGCCAAATAGGCGCGCCGTCCCCAGGGGCATGTACACGTACCCCTGAATCGTGGGGCGGGTCACGACCTGGATCTTGCCCTGGACGAGCATGACGTAGGGCCCGTCGTCGACCAGCCGGGTCAGGATCTGATGGATCATCGAGATCCGTTTTCCCTGATTGACCTCGGCGTTGGCCTTGTTGGTCAAGTCCTTCAGCGCCGGGTCGTCGAAGTAGAGGCGCGGCGCCCAGGTGTTCAGGATCATCTGGCCGAGCCAATCGGACGAGCCGAGGTAATCCGGCTGGTTGTACGAAATGACCGCGGCGCTCTTCTTGGCCCGGTAGGTGGTCAGCATCGTGAGGAACTCCGAGGGGGCCAGTTGCGCGCTGATGCCGACCTTCCTGAGATCGGCCTGGACCTTCTGCGCGACCGATTCGTAGGTAATGCCGACCGGGGACGGGCCGGTGCCGTACGCGAGCTTGAAGGAGAAGCCGCCTCCCACGCCGGCCTGGGCCAGCAGCTCCTTGGCCTTCGCCGGATTGTACTTCGGGTTGATCCGGTCGGCGTCGGCGGGGGTCAATCCCAGGATGCCGATGGAATAGACGGCCGGGCCGCGGACCGCCTGGTGGTTGGTGAGGGCCAGGACGCCGTCGTAGTCCACCGCGTACCGGATGGCGCGCCGGACCTCCTTCTTGGCGAGGTTCGGGTCCAGCGCGGGGTTGGTGGTCAGCCCCATGTACATGTTGTCCAGCGATTGCCCGGTGATGATCTTCACGTTGGGATTGCCCTGGAGCCCCGCGACGAGGTCGGGGGTCAGGTTGACCGCCACGTCGATATCGCCCTTTTCGATCTGCAGCTTCTGTGTGGCCGGCGATGTCA
>VBAN01000113.1 GCA_005882445.1 Candidatus Segetimicrobium genomatis
CCTGCGCGCGAGCGGCTTCGTCCCGCTGCACGATGAAGCGGCGGTGTTCGAGCGGGAGATGGCGCTGGCCCGGGAGGCCGGCCCCTCGGATCGAACGGGCATGGACTGGTACGCGTTCACGCTCTCGTTCAAGGGCGTGTTCCTTGAGGGCACCGAGGTGGCCTTTATCGTCCTGACGTTCGGCGGCACGCCGGGCGGGATCAAGCTGGCCGCGATCGGCGCCGCCGCGGCCGTCCTGCTGGTCTCGGCCACCGGCGTGCTGGTCTCCCGCCCCCTGAGCCGGGTGCCGGAGAACACGCTGAAGTTTGCCGTCGGGCTGATGCTGACGACCTTCGGGGTCTTCTGGGGCGGCGAGGGCGCGGGCGTCGACTGGCCCGGGGCCGACGGCGCGCTCGTCGCGATTCTCGCCTTCCTCACGCTCTGCTCCCTGATCTTGGTGGCCTCGCTGTCCCGTTACCGCCGCCAGCAGGTCGCCGTCGCGGCCCTGCGCGGCGGATAGCCGGATGAAATATCTGACCGGCTTTCTCGCGTTCTGGTACAACTTCATCATCGGCGACGATTGGACGATCGCGGTGGGCGTGGTCCTGGCTCTGGCCCTCGGTGCCTGGCTGGCGCGCAGCCACGTCGACGCCTGGCTCTGGCTGCCGCTCGCCGTCGGGGTGGTCCTCGTCTTCTCGCTCTGGCGGGCCGTCAAGGCTCCGGACGCCCGCATGTAGGGCACACGCGACGCCGTTAGAGCGGTCGTATATACTCGTGGTATTACCTTCAGGAGGGTATCGTGTCAAAGACCATAGCCGTCAAACTGCGGGACGATATTTTCTACAACGCACTGTGGCGCCGACGGGAACTCAGGCGCCGATTGCACATCGAGTCCGCGCTCGTAGCCGCCGAGTCGCGTGGAGTCCTTGAGGAATTCGAGCGGCTCGAGGATAGGCTCTTATAGCCTCTTCCTCAACAACGTTCACCCGTCTACCATCATCTGTCCACTGACCACGAATGTGCGGCCCCAGGCGACCATTCTGCGTGTTCACTTGAAGCCGGGAGAGGCTGGGCTGCGCCGGCGCTCGGATGTCATGGTTGCGCGTCTCAGGGACTCGCTGTTCCTGATCCTGAGCTGAGCCGCAGCCGCCCGGCCGCATCGGAGGGTATACAGTTTAAGGCTCCCAAGCTTGAGGCTCACACGGACGACCGCGTCGATGAAACGGTATCTGCGAACCGCGCCGTTTCACCCGGCCCTCGAGAACGCCTTCTGCGAGGTCGTCGGGGCTCTCCGCGCCGGCGACCCCCTCAACCCCATCCACGTGCTGGTGCCGACCCATGTGCTGGGGCGCCACCTGATGCGGACGGTGGCCCGCAGGTCTGGGGTGTGCTTCAACGTGCGGTTCCTCACGTTCCCCGATCTGGCCGAACTGGTGGCGTGTGAGCGGCTCGCGGCGTCCGGGCGCGTGGCGCTGCCGCCCCTGGGCGACTTCCTGATCGCGCGCAAGGCGATCAAGGCCAGGGTCCCCGCCAACGGCTACCTGGCTCCCATCCGGGAGTCCCCCGGGACGCCTCGGGCGGTGCTGTCCAGCGTGACCGACCTCAAGAAGGCCGGCGTCACAGCCGATCAGCTCGAAGCATTTGCGGCGGACCACGGCTCGAAGAAGCTCGAGGAACTCGCGCAGATCTACCGGGAGATCGAGTTCCTTCAAGTGGAGGCGGGCTGCTTCGATTGGAGCGAGCGGCTCGCCATGGCCTCCCTGGCCGCGCGGTCGAGCGCCGCGCTGGCCGGGTCGCTGGCCATCTGCCTCTACGGGTTCGCCGAGCTCAACACGCTGGAACAGCGGTTTCTCGAGGCGTGCGTGGAAGGACGCTCCGGGTACGTGTTCATGCCCGACGATGTCGCGGGGCACACGCTCCCCCTGACGGCCTGGCTCGCGGCGCAGGGGTTTGCGCCGGAGCCGGACACCGGCGGGGGCGCCGTCTCGGGTCCGGCCGCCCTCGCCCGCGAGGTCTTCCACGAGCCCTCCGGGCCCGATGAGGCCGTGGGGCGCCGGCCGGTGACCTGTGAGGTGAAGATCATCTCGGCCCCGGGGGTGGCTCAGGAGATCCAGGAGGTGGCCCGGCAGATCCTCGTGTACGCGGCGCGTCCGGGCGCCTCGTTCTCCGACGTGGGCGTTCTGTTGCGGCAGCCTGCCGCGTACGAGCGGACCATCCGCGACGTCTTTGAGTCGGCCGGCATCCCGCACGTGTTCCTGGACGGCCGGCTCCTGCGGGACACGCTGGCCGGGCGGCTGCTCCGGCTGCTGGTCCGCATCCGTCGATCGCAGTATCCCCGGGCCGAGGTGATGGAATTCCTGGGCCTGGCCCCGCTGCGCAGCTCGATGCTCAGGGCGGACCCCGACGCTTCTCCCGCCGACTGGGACCGCTACAGCCGGGAGGCCGGAATCGTCACGGGGCGCGAGCACTGGCGGCGAATCCCCGCCCTCCGCCGGCGGCTGGAATGGCGGAAGAAGCGCCTCGTCGATGAGGCGGCGGGCGCCCAGGACCCTGCGCGGCGCCGGCAGGTCGAGCGGGACCTCCGGTCCGTCCAAGCGTTTGAGTACGTGATGAACGTGCTGCTGAAGCGGTGCGAGGCGATCCCGGACCGCGGGACGATCGGCGCGTTGATGGCCGGGCTGCTGCACGCGCTCCAGACGGTGGCGTCGCTGGACGCCGGCGACCAGAACGCCGTGCAGGCGCTGGCCTCGGTGGCGCGCACCAGGATGGCGGATGAGGAGGTCACCTTCGAGACCTTCGCCGGCCTATTGGAGGATATGCTCGCCGAGCGCAGCCCACCGGCCAATATCTACCGGACCGGCCAGGTCGTCTGCTCATCCCGGGACTGGTCGAGCGCTCGTTTCCCGCGCCGGCCCGGCAGGATCCCATCCTGCTCGACGCCGAGCGGGATGCGCTGAACGCGCGATACGGTACCGCCCTGGCGCAGCGGGTGCACCGGGCCGCCGAGGAGCGGTTCACGTTCAGCCACGCGCTGGGGGCGGCCGCGGCCCGGCTGATCTTCTCCTTCCCGCGGCTCGATGCCGCCACCGGCCAGGTGCGGGTCGCGTCGCATTATCTGCTGCGCGTCGCCGAGGCGCTGACCGGCCGGCCCGCGCGGTACGAGACGCTGGGGACGCTGACCGACCGGATCTCCCTCGGCCGCGTAGCCGGGGACGGCGAGGCCCTCAGGCCGGCGGACTGGGACCTCGCCCGCGTCTCGCGCGCCGTGGCCTCGCGCGATCCGCAGGTGCTCCGGGGGCTGCCCGGACTGCCTGCGCTCGTGCGCGGTACGCTGGCCGAGGACCGGCGCTGGGGCCGGCGGACATTCACCGAGTACGATGGGGTCCTGGGCGCGCCCGTGCCGCCGCCGCCCACGCTGGCGGCGACGCAGCTGGAGACCTACGGGCTGTGTCCCTTCAAGTTCTTCGGCGAGCGGATCCTCGGAGTTCGGGAGATCGAGGAGCCGGAAGCGGTGGAGACCATCACGCCCCTCGACCGCGGCGCGCTCCTCCACGACATCCTCGACCGTTTCTTCTCCCAACTCGTGCGGGACGGCCTGGTGCCGGTGCGCGCGGAGGCTCTGGACGAGTGCCGGCGCCGGCTGCGGACGATCGCGGATGAGGTGTGTACGGGGTTCGAGAAGAGCGGGGCGGTCGGCTATCGGTTCATGTGGGAGGTGGAGAAGGCGCGCATCCTCACCGACCTCGAAGGGGTCCTGTCGTTCGAGCTCGCCGAGCCCCTCGGATTTGTGCCCGCCTACTTCGAAGCGAGGTTCGGTCCCACGCCTGCCTGGGTGACTCCACCGCCCGGGTCCATGCCCCGCCCGCTGGAGCTGCCCGTCGATGGCCGGCCCATGCGGTTTACCGGATACATCGATCGGATCGACCTCAATCAGCGCGGCGGCGCCCGGGTGATCGACTACAAGACCGGGATGATCTACGGGGAGAAAAGCGACCAGTTTCGCGGCGGGCAGAGCCTGCAGCTCCCGTTGTACATTCGGGCGGCCGACGCGATGCTCGCCCACCACGGCATCGCCGCCCGAACGTCCGAAGCCTTCTATTATTATGCCACCGGAAAGGGCGGCTACAAGCGCGTCGGCTTCAGCCGCCAAACCTTGGGGGGACCACTGCACCTACTGTTCCTTCCAGCCGGTGTGCGGCCACGGGCGCGTGCGGCTGGTCGAGCGAAAGCAGCGGGATCCCGCCATCGCCGCCCTGACCGCGATGTGGGAGATCGAATGATGGCGGCGCCGCTGCGCGACGAAGCCGCCCGCCTGCGCATCCGCACCGAGCTCGACCGCAATTTCGTCGTCGAGGCCGGCGCCGGGACCGGCAAGACGCAATTGCTCGTGGACCGGGTCGAATCCCTGGTGGCCTCCGGCCGCGCGCGCCTGGCCGCCGTTGTCGCGATCACGTTCACCGAGAAAGCCGCCGCCGAGCTGCGCGTCAAGATCCGGGAGCGGATCGAGTCGCGCCTCCACGACGTCGGCGCCGCGCGCGAGCGGTTCCGGACGGCGCTCGAGGATCTCGAGATCGCCCCCATCTCGACGATCCACGCGTTTGCGGCCGATCTCCTGAGGGAGCGGCCGGTGGAGGCGGGGGTGGATCCCGCGTTCACGGTCGCCGACGAGTTGAGCGCGTCGCTGTTTCGCACGGAGGCGTGGGACCGCTGGCTGGAAGGGCAGAAAGACGCCGGAGGGGGAGCGCTCCGGGAATTGATCGAGTGCGGGGTGCCGCTGGGGCACCTGCGCAGCGTGGGAGACGCGCTGCTGCGGTACCGGGACGTCGTGGTCGTGCCCTGGGATGGCGGGCCGGCTTCGCGGGATCCCCTCGACTGGCTCAAGGCGGCCGAGCCCCAGATGCGCGCCTGCATCGCCCGGATCGGAACCGGCTGCCTCGTGCCCTCCGACGCGGCCGTGGACGCCCTGCGCGAGTTGGAACGGACGCTCGATCTCTTCGCCCGGCTGGGCGACGCGGAGGTGCGCCGCGGGATCCTCAGCGGGTTGAAGCTCAAGGTGCGGGGGAGTCAGCGCAACTGGACCCCCGGTGTGCTCACCTGGATCAGGGATCGCCTCGGCGACCTCGAGGACGACCTCGAAACGCTCCGGGCCGCGCACGCCCACCGGCTGACCGCGGGCGCGGTGAACTGGCTGCGCGGCTACGCCGGCGTCTACCAGGCCCTGAAGGCGCGGGAGGGGGTCCTCGACTTCGACGACCTCCTGCTCAAGGCGCGCGACCTCCTCCGCGACAACCGCGAGGTCCGCGCCTACTTCCAGCGCCGCTTCGATGCGATCCTGGTGGACGAATTCCAGGATACGGACCCGCTGCAGGCCGAGGTCGTCTTTTTCCTGGCCGAAGACGGCGCCCGCGCCAGGACGTGGGACGAGGTGCACCTCCGGCCGGGGAAGCTGTTCATCGTGGGCGATCCCAAGCAGTCGATCTATGCCTTCCGGCGGGCGGACATCGAGACGTACGAGCGAGCCAAGGAGGTGCTGCTGCGCTCGGGAGCCGTGGAGGACATCACGGCCAATTTCCGCTCGGCCGCGCCGGTCCTCACCGCCGTCAACGAGATCTTCCAGGGCCGGATGCGGCGGCCGCCCGACGGCCGGTATCAGCCCGACTACGTGGCGCTGAACCCCTCTCCCGGAACCCAGGCGTCGGACGATTCCCCGGCCCTGATGCTGCTCTACCCGGGGGCGAAGGATCCCGGAGAGACGGACGTGGCCACCCGCCGCCGGCGCGAGGCGGAGGTGCTCGCCGCGTTCCTCCGGCACCACATCGATCGCGGGACCTGGAAGATCGGAGCGGACAGGCGGCCGGCCCGGTTCGGCGATGTGGCGCTGCTCTTCCGCGGGATGAGTGATGTGGGGATCTATGAAGAAGCGCTTACCCGCTGCCAGATCCCGTACCGGGTGACGAGCAGCCGGACCTTCTACCGGCGCGAAGAGATTGGGTGGTTGCTCAACGTGCTCCACGCGGTCGAACATCCGACCGACCCGGTCGCCGTCTGGGGAGCGCTGCGGTCCCCACTGTTTGGCTGCTCGGACCGCGACGTCTACGAGTTCGTCGCCGCGGGCGGCGGGTCGCTGGATTATCGCGCCGCGGCCGCGCCCCCCGCGCCTGAGACGTCGGCCGGGACGGCCGCGCCGGAGAGCATCGCGGAGGCGTACGCGGTGCTGCGCGACCTCCATCGGGCCCGCCTCCAGTTGAGCGTCCCCCGGATGGTTGAGGAGGTCCTGACGCGCACCCATGTGCTGGAGACGTTCCTGCTCCTGCCGCAGGGAGAGCAGCGGGTCGCGAATTTAAGGAAGGTGGTGACCCTGGCGCGGGCCCTCGAAGAGAGCGGGATCCTGACCTTTCGGGCGTTCGTCCACTGGCTGCGCGACATGGAAGAGGAGGCCGTGGACGAGGCCGAGTCGCCCACGGTCGAAGAGGGCGACGATGTCGTGCGGATCATGTCCATTCACGCCGCCAAGGGGCTGGAGTTCCCGATCGTGGTCATCCCCGATCTCGGCCGCGGCCCCGGCGGGCGGGTCGACCATCTGCTGATCCAGCGGGCCGGCGCGCGGGCCGCCGCGCATGTGGGGAAGGTTCGCGACTGGCCGATCCAGTCGCAGGACTACGGAGCGCTGAAGGATGACCAGGACCGGCGCAGCGGCGCCGAACGTCTGCGCGTGCTGTACGTGGCCATGACCCGGGCGAAGGACGCCCTGATCCTGCCTGTGTTCCCCCGTCCCGCGAAGGG
>VBAN01000480.1 GCA_005882445.1 Candidatus Segetimicrobium genomatis
GAGACCATCGGCGCGGTGGGCGTCGGCATGAACCAGACCGCGATGCTGGTCCGTTTTGCCCGCGAAGCCGACGTGGACTGCTTCCTGGTGGCGGGGCGCTACACCCTGCTCGACCAGACCGCGCTGGAGGAACTGCTGCCCGCGTGCCTGGAACGGCGCATCGCGGTCATCGCCGGGGGGGTCTACAACAGCGGCATTCTGGCCGATCCCCGCCCGGGCGCGACCTTCGATTACATCCCCGCGCGGCCCGATCTCATCACGCGGGCGAGGCGGCTCAAGAAGGTCTGCGCCCGCCACGACGTCCCGCTGAAGGCCGCGGCGATCCAGTTCCCGCTGGGTCATCCGGCGGTGGCGGCCGTGCTCATCGGGTGCCGGTCGGCGGCTGAGGTGGACGAGAACGTGCGGATGTTCCGCTGCGAGATCCCGGCCGGCCTCTGGGACGATCTCCGGCGGGAGCGCCTGATCCCCGAGGGAGTCCCGGCTCCGGACGCGGCGGGCCGGCGTGCCTGAGCCGGTCGTCGTCGACGCGCACCACCACTTCTGGGATCCGGCGGCCGCGGAGTACCCGTGGATGACCGACGATCTCGCGGCGATCCGGCGGCGGTTCGAACCCGAAGACCTCCGTCCGCTGCTGGCCGAGTGCGGGATCGACCGGACCGTGCTCGTGCAGACCCGCTCCAGCCTGGAAGAGACGCGGGAGTTCTTGGAGACCGCCTCGCGCACCGAGTTCGTGGCCGGCGTCGTGGGCTGGGTGGACCTGACCGATGGGCGCGTCGCGGCCACCTTGCGGGAGCTGCGGACGGCCCCAGGCGGGGGGCGGCTCGTCGGCGTCAGGCACCAGGTTCACGATGAACCCGATCCCGGCTGGCTCCTCCGCGCCGATGTCCGGCGCGGGCTGGCAGCCGTCGGGGACGCCGGACTGGCCTACGACCTCCTGGTGAGGACCAGGGAGCTCCCCGCGGCGCTCCGGACCGCGCGCGATTTCCCCGAGATGCGCTTGGTGATCGACCATATCGCAAAGCCCCCCATCCGGGCCGGCGAATCCCACGCCTGGGCGGAAGCGATGGCGCCGTTCAGCGAGCTGGGCAATGTCTTCTGTAAGCTGTCCGGCATGGTGACCGAGGCGGACTGGGGGACATGGCGCCCCGACGACCTCGCGCCCTACGTGCGGCGGGTGGTCGGGTGGTTCGGAGAGGACCGGCTCATGTTCGGCTCAGACTGGCCGGTGTGCCTGGTTGCCGGATCCTATGCCCGGGTGGTCAATGCGCTCCTGTACGCGCTCGGCGACGTCTCCCCCGCATCGCGCGCCAAGATCATGGGGGCCAACGCGGTTCGCGTCTACGGTCTGCGGGACGCGGGTCCCCGGTGACCCGACTCGGGCCGCATCAGCAGATACGATGGGTGCCGGCGCCCGGTGGGTGGATAGACCTCCTCGTGCGTGAAGCGGAATCCGAGGCGCTCCAGCACCTTCCGCGATGCTGCGTTCTCAGGGTGATGGCCGGCAAAGAGGCCCTTCGCGCCGAGCCGCTCGAACGCGAAGGCGACGACCGCCTGTCCGGCCTCCGCCGCCAGGCCGCGCCCCCAGTAGGCCGGCCGGAGATGGAAGCCCAGCTCATACATCTGGTCGTGCACCCGATAGGGCCGCAGCCCGGCGCAGCCCACATGCGCATCGTTGTCCAACAGGAACAGCGGCGAGTATTGCACGTGGTGGGCCTCCATCGACGCGATCTCCCCATGGAGCTTCTCCGTGACGTCCTCGGGTGAGAACGGGCCGCCGATGTAGCGGGTCACTTCGGGGTCGCCCCACAGGGCCAGCGCCAGGGGGAGATCATCGATCGACCAGCGCCGGAATCCGAGCCGCGCAGTCCGCAAGAAGTAATCGCTGCTGCGTCTCACGTCGGTCACGGGCAGGAGGTTCTCGACTTTAGGCCATCCCGGGGAGCGAGCCTTTCATGGTCACGTCAGCAACGCGCCGAGCTTCTCGAGGATCTCCATCACCACAGGCGTGGGGAGGACACAGATCCGGCCCGCGCGCCGGACGCGCCAATCGAGGCTTTTGACTTGATCGGAAAGAACGACACCGCTTACCGGAAGTCCGGCTGGAATTGTGACTTCGAAGGGATAGCCTTTAACCCGGCTTGTCACCGGACACATCAACGCGAGCCCAACTTTCGCATTATATGCTGCGGGCGACAGCACGATCGCCGGCCGCCGCCCTGCCTGCTCATGGCCTGTGTGGGGAGCGGGCGTGATCCAAACAACATCCCCACGGTCGGGCGCTCGGGGTCCACGGACTACCATGCCTCTCTACCTACGGGACCTCCCATATCGACTTCCCCATGCAGATTGCGCTTTGTGATGCGGGAGAGGAGATCCTGAAGGCTGGGAGCCGGTTTCGCCGCGGGGGCGACGACGAGACTCCCGTTTGTCACTGTGAGGTCTACCTCGGTCTCCTCCCCAAGCTTGACTTCGATCGCAAACGGCTTCGGAATGCGTATGGCCAGACTATGTCCCCATCGCTGGATCTTCGTGCGCATGGACCCTTCCTCTCCGCCTCTCCCTATGGATCTACAAAGAAGATACCTCTGCTAAGGCCGGATGTCAAGATCCTGTGGCGGCTGGGGATCACCTCTCGACTTCGCTGGCCGTTGCTCTATTCTTAGCTCCGATTGGGTTTGCCGGTCGCGGCGTCGGGAGCCTTCGCGATCAGCTGGTAAGAGATCCCTCCGGTGGTATCCTCATCGGTCCAGATGTTCAGGTGGTTGCCGATGCGCCGGGGTTCAGGGGTGGTGGTGCGGACGCCGAGCGCGGCCAGCCGCGTCAGCACGGCGCGGAGGTCGTCCACCTCGACGGCGATGTGCTCGATGCGGGCTCGCCTCCCCTCGCCCAGGCGCCGGCGCCGCGCCTCGGGATCCCCGATCTCGACCACCTCGATATCGATATCGCCGCAGGGGTAGAATTCACCGCGGATTCGGGTCTCCGGCAACTCGACCGATCTGCTCATCGACAGTCCGAACACCTCCGCCAGCCATCGCCGGGCCTCCGCGAGGTCGGCCACGATCACGCCGATGTGGTTGACCCGCCGGAACATGGGACTCGAAGCCGGTGTCACTCCCCTCACCCCTTTCTCTCGATTGGCGTTCGCTGCGCCAACAGTCTTCCGCCTTTCCACGGCGGTCCCAACGCGCCCTTTTCCATCATGCCGGCCGCCGCGGGCCGTCCGCGGCCTGGCTAGGGGCGCCCCAATCAGGGCACTTCTCCACATGCCGTGACCGCGCCGGACCGGCGCCTGGATGAGGGGAGACGTGATGGCCACATTTGACAAGGCGATCGGCGCAGTCCTGGAGCACGAAGGAGGATACACCTTTGACCCCAACGACCCGGGAGGGGAGACAAAATACGGCATTTCTCGCAAGACCTACCCGAATCTCGACATCAAGGCCTTGACGCTGGACCAGGCCAAGGCGATTTACAAGCGGGATTACTGGATTTACAGCCGAATCCAGGATCAGGATGTCGCGACGAAGGTCTTTGACATGGCCGTGAACCTGGGGCCGCCGGCCGCGCATCGGTTGCTGCAGACGGCGCTCCTCGCGCTGGGGGAAACTGTCGCCGTCGACGGGGTGTTTGGGCCGCAGACCCTGGCAGCCACGAACCTGGTGAATCCCGAACAGCTGCTGCAGGAGCTCCGCGCGCGGGCCGCCGTGTACTACGCGCAAACCGTGGTGGCCAATCCGCCGGAACAGAAGTTCTTGCTGGGGTGGATGCGGAGGGCGGTGAGCTAGCCGGACGGAAGGAGGACCGATGGAGCGGATCTGGCTCAAGAACTACGAGGCTGGGGTGCCGGCCACCCTGTCCTACCCGAAGGTGCCGCTCTACCACTTTCTTGAGGAGAAGGCCGGGGAGTTCCCGCACAACGCCGCGGTCTTGCTCGCCGCGCACAACTTCTCCTCCATCTTCACCTACCGCCAGGTGGACCTGCTCGCCAACCGGTTTGCGAACGCGCTGATCTGGCTGGGGGTGAGGCCGGGCGACCGGGTGGCCATCCAGCTCCCCAACTTCCCCCAGTACGTCTTCGGCTTCTACGGAGCGCTCAAGGCCGGCGCCGCGGTGGTGCCCATCAACCCGCTCTACAAGTCCCAGGAGCTCGCCACGGTGCTCAAGAACGCGCGCGCCAAGGTCATCCTCACGCTCTCCCGGTTCGTGCCGAGCCTGAGCGAGATCATGGCTCAGACGAGCATCGAGTCCGTCATCGTCACCGAGCCCTACGATTTCTTCCCGTTCCCGTGGAAGCAGCTGGCGTGGTTTCGCCTGCGCGGCGAACACAAGCCCGGCGGCGGGCTCCGGTTTCCGGCCCTGCTCCGCAGCGCCTCCTCCAAGGCGCCGGGGCTGCGGGTGGATCCGGACGATCTCGCGATCTTGCAGTACACGGGCGGCACGACCGGGGTGCCCAAGGGGGCGATGCTGACCCACCGGAACCTCGTCGCCAACTTCACCCAGATGCGCCACTGGCTGACCGACCTCCAGGAGGGCAAGGAGCGCTTCCTCAGCGTCGCGCCGTTCTTCCACGTCTACGGCCTGACGGTGGCGCTGAACACCGCGATCAGCGTGGGCGCGACGGTCATCTGCGTCGTGATGGGCCTGTTCGACACCAGGCTGGTCGCCGAGATGATCGCCCGCCACCGGCCCACCATCTTCCCAGGCGTCCCCGCGATGTACGTGGCGATCAACCAGCTCAAGGACATCCAGAAGTACAACCTCCGTTCGGTCAGGGTGTGCGTGAGCGGTTCGGCGCCGCTTCCGGTCGAGGTGCAGGCCCGGTTCGAGCGGCTGACGGGCGCCACGGTGGTGGAAGGCTATGGACTCAGCGAGGCCGCGCCGGGGACCCACGTCAATCCCGTCTACGGGAAGCGGAAGGTGGGGAGCATCGGCCTCCCCCTCCCCGACACCGACGCACGGATCGTTGACCCCGAGATCGGGGAGCGCGAGATGCCGCTCGGTGAGCCCGGCGAGCTCGTCATCCGGGGGCCGCAGGTGATGAAAGGCTATTGGGAGGCGCCTGAGGAGACCGCCGCCACGCTCCGGGGCGGCTGGCTGCACACCGGGGATATCGCGCGGATGGACGAGGAGGGGTACTTTTTCATCGTCGAACGCAAGAAAGATATCGCCATCGTCGGCGGGCTCAAAGTGTACCCGCGCGAAGTCGAGGAGGTCCTCCTCGAGCACCCCAAGGTCAAGGAGGCTGCGGTGACCGGCGTGGGCCACAAGGTGCGGGGCGAGCTGCTGGTCGCCCAGGTGGTGCTCAAGGACGGCGTTGCCGACGATCCCAGGCAGGTGCGGCGCGAATTGCTGGAGTTGTCTCGTGAGCGCCTCGCGCCCTACAAGGTTCCTCGCCGGATCGAGATCGTCTCTGCCCTGCCGAAGAGCGCCGTGGGGAAGGTGCTCCGCCGCGAGATCCGCGACGCCATCGTCCGGGCAGAAAGAGACACAGAAGAGGAGTAGCATGCTCGGCGCAGCCGCCCTCGACGTCCCCACCCGCCGCGTGCCGTTCGCGGAATTACTCTGGCTCGGTCTGTACTGGTTCGCCATGAGCTTCCACTGGGGAGCGCTCATCACGGTGGTGATCCCGGCGGAGGTCCTGCGGTTCGTCCCCGAGTCGCAGAAGGGGTTCTATCTGGGCTTCCTGTTCGCGGTGGGCGCGGTCATGGCGATGGTGGTCTCACCGATCTCCGGGGCGCTCAGCGATCGCTCCACGCTGCGGATGGGGCGGCGCCGCCCGTTTGTGGTCGCGGGCGTCCTCCTGAGCTGTCTGGGGCTCGCCGCGATGCGCTCCGCGCCCACCTACGCCTGGTACGTGGGCGCGGTCATGGTGGTCCAGGCCGCGACCAACTTCGCCGGGGGCGCGTTCAACGGCTTCATCCCCGACAGGATCCCGCGGTCTCAGCGCGGGTTCACCTCCGGGGTCATGGGGTTCATGATGATGCTCGGCACCATCACCGCCGCGCTGCTCGCCGGCGACCTCGTGGGCCGCGGCCAGACCCCCGCGGTCTATGTCATCGACATCGGGGTCTTCCTCGTCTGCACCGCGCTCATGGTGTGGCAGGTGCGGGAAGACCCGCGGCCCGCCGCTCCCCCGTTTGCGCTTTCGGCCTTCGTCCGTTCGTTCTGGATCGATCCCCGGCGCTATCCCGATTTCGGCTGGATGTTCCTGACGCGGGGGCTGGTGATGCTCGGCTTCTACACGATGATCAGCTTCCTCCAGTTCTTCGTGAAGGACACGCTGCACCTGACGGTGCGGGAGGCCGCGCACACCACGGGCATCCTCAGCGCGATCACGATTGCCTCCGGCACGGGGGTCGTCCTCGTGGCGGGGTGGCTGTCGGACCGCATCGGGCGGAAGGGGATCGTCTCCACCTCCGGAGTCTTCCTGGCCCTCACGAGCGCCGGGCTCCTCTCGCAGCCGCCGTACTCCACCCTGGTGGGGATCGCCGTGCTCTTCGGCATCGGGTATGGGGCGTTCACGAGCGTCGACTGGGCGCTGGCGATCGACGTCCTGCCGGCGAGAGGCTCGGCGGCCCAGGACCTGGGGATCTGGGCGATCGCCAACACGCTCCCGCAGGTCCTCGCGCCGATCATCGCCGGCCCGCTCCTCGACGTGTTCAACCGCCGGACCCCCAACTTCGGGTACACGGTCGTGTTTGCCATGGCGATCGTCTACGTGATGCTCGGCTCGATCTTCATCTGGAGGATCAAAGGAGCGCGGTAGTGAACGCGCGTGTACGCCCCGTGAAGATGACCGAGAGGCCCGCGGTGCGGTGGCTGATCCGGTTTACGGACCGCCTCTACACGCACCAGGTAGGCGAGCAGGCGGCCGTGATCGCCTTCAGCGCGATCTACGCCATGTTTCCCCTTGTGCTCTCGCTCACGGCCATCGGCGGGTTCATCGTGCGCAGCCCCATTGTCCGGATGCTGCTGCTGGAGCAGGTGCAGGCGGCGTTCCCCGAGCAGCTCGCCAAAGAGATGTCCGACGTGATCAACACGGCGGGCGCCTATCCCGGGCTCATCGGGTTCGTCGGGCTCGTGTCGCTGCTGTGGGCGGGGTCGAATCTCTTCGCCGCGATCGAGGTGAGCTTCTCGCGGATCTTCGGGGTCCCTTCCCGGGGGATCGTTCAGCAGCGCGTCGTGGCGATCGTGATGATCCTGCTGTTCTCCGCGCTGCTGGTGCTGTCCGTGGTTGCCGCGGACGCGGTCGTGTTCTTCGGCACCGGCGCGCGGCCCGGCCGGATCCTCAGCCTGATCGGGGGCTGGCTCGTCGCGATGCTCCTGCAGCTGGTCACCTACGCGGTGATCCCGAACGTCAAGCTCCCGTTTCGCGCGCTGTGGCCGGGCGCGGTTCTCGCCGGGACCGCGTTCCAGATCACCGGGCTCGTGTTTCCGATCTACCTCCGGTACTTTGCAGGATTCAACCGCTTTGGTGATGTGTTCAGCCTGGTGTTCCTGATGATGACCTGGTTCTACTTCCTGTCGTTTATCCTGCTCGTCGGC
>VBAN01000481.1 GCA_005882445.1 Candidatus Segetimicrobium genomatis
TTCCAGGGCCCGGAGGTCCTCAGGGCGCGGAGGAGCCGGCCGCGTCCCCGATCGCGAATGATACAGCACCCGTGCGATCCGGCGTATCTTCCGCGCCCGTTCCGAGCAGCGCAGCGCGAGGTCCCAGGACCCGCCGCGGGCGGCGGCCGGGCCGATGTCCTCGAGGAGGGTCCGCTTGATGAAGGCATGGGCCAGGTAGTTCACCGAGAGCAGCATCTCCGGGGACCAGCCCGGCTTGAAAAATGGCGATGACCGCGTCCTGCCGTCCGCCGAGAGCGCGTCCTCGTCAAAGTAGATGATCTCGGCTCCCTGGTGCTCGTTCAGCAGCCGCGCGACCTCAAAGAGCGCGTTGGGCGCCAGCGTGTCTCCTGCGGCGAGGGGGGCGACGAATTCGCCGGCGCCCCCGAACGGGATGGCGGGCGCGTCCGCGCCGTCGATGTGGATGCGCGCATCCCTCTCCACCCAGGCTGCGGCGACACGCTCGGCCTCGGAGCTTCTGGGCGGCCCGGCCGCCACCCGGAGTTCCCAGCGCTCGTAGGACTGATCGACGGCAGACCGGATGGACGCGTCCAGCAGGGCGGGCGGGGCATCCCCGGCGGGGATCACCACCGTGAAGACCGGCCGATACGGCATCGCCTGGGCGTCCACCCGTTGCCGGGCCAGGTCCGCGGCGGCCGGTTCGTTCCTGGCAATCCACGTCCGGTAGCCGACGGCCAGCAGCGGTCCGAGGAGGTGCCGGACGAACGCCAACTTGCCTTCGCGCGTCCAGATCAGCCGCAGCCGGGCCAGTGGACGCCGGAGCTCCCTCATCATCCTATTAAGAGAGATGCCCGGGTCGCCGCCGCCCTGGCTGTGGCCGTAGTATGCGGGGGTGTGTCCCCAGGGGCGACGGGTCTCAGCGCCGGAGGGTAAGGGTATATACGATGCAAGACGTCGAGAAGATCCGCTCGTCCGCCTGCGGCATCGGGGCCGGCCGAGCGCTGCGGAAGGGCGCCCCCTGTTGCTCTTTCCACTGTCGAGTGCGATGCTGTGGCTGAATCCTGGGGAGGCTGGGGAGGATGGAGGAGACGCCATCGAGGCTGATCGTCATCGGTGATGGCCCCTTCGCCGAGATCGCCTACGAGTACTTCACCCATGACTCCCCGCACAGGGTGGTCGCCTTCAGCGTGGAAGAAGCCTACCTGAAGCGCGACCGGCTCTTCGATCTTCCTGTCGTGGCCTTCGAGCAGATCGAACGGATCTACGATCCGGCCGATCACGCGTTCTTCGTCGCCGTCACCTACACGCAGGCGAATGCGCTTCGGACGCGCCTGTACGATGCGGCCAGGCGCAAGCGCTACACACCCGCGTCCTACATCAGTTCCCGGGCATTCGTGTGGCCCAACTGCCGGATCGGCGAGCACTGTTTCATCTTCGAGAACAATGTGGTTCAACCTTTCGTGACGATCGGCCGGAATGTGGTCCTCTGGAGCGGCAACCACATCGGGCACCATTCGACCATCAACGACCACTGCTTTCTCTCGTCGCACGTGGTCGTCTCCGGCCTGTGCGAGGTCGGTGCATACGGCTTTCTGGGGGTGAATTCCACCGTGGCCGATCACGTCGTCATCGGCAGCCACTGCGTGATCGGAGCCGGCGCGTTGGTGCTGGGCAACGTGCCCGACGATCAGGTGGTCGTCGGGTTGTGGAAGAAGAGGCAGGGCTGACGGTGCCCAGGGGAGCCCTGCCCGCCCGCGGTGGATGGGGGTGAAGTGGCGGAAGCAGGGCCACGTCTACGCACCCGGCGGGGAGCGCTGGTGGGCCAGGAGCCACGCCGTGCTGCCGACCGCGGAGGTCGTCGACAACACCATCCGCGTCTACTTCGCGTCGCTGGACGAGCACCGCTACGGCCGGATCGGGTATGTGGAGTTGGACTCGACGGATCCCAAGCGGATCCTCTATGAGGCGACGGAGCCGGTCCTGGACATCGGTCAGCCCGGCGCGTTCGACGACTCCGGCGTCAATCCGTCGTGTCTCGTCCGCGTGGGAGACCTCCGGTACCTGTACTACACCGGCTGGCAACGGTGCGAACGAGTCCCCTACATGCTCTTCACCGGTCTGGCGACCGGCGACGCCGGCGGGAACGTGTTCACGAAATACTCGCCCACCCCGGTGCTGGACCGGACGCCGGGCGAATCGTTCTCGCGGGCCGCGCCGTTTGTCCTGGCCGAACGCGGCGTCTTCCGGATGTGGTACTGGTCGTGCGAGTCCTGGTCGCGTGAGGAGGGCGGGATCCACTACACCGGTGTCATCCGCTACGCGGAGTCGACCGACGGCGTTCAGTGGACGGGCACGGACCGCCCCTGCATCGCGCCGGATCGGCCGGATGATCACTCGGTGGGCCGCCCCTGCGTGATCAAGGATGGCGGCGTGTACAGGATGTGGTATTCGATCCGGAGCACATCGCAGGTCGGCTACCGCATCGGGTATGCGGAGTCGGCCGACCGTGTGACGTGGACGCGCAAAGATCGTGAGGCCGGGATCCACCCCGGGGAGAGCGGCTGGGACGCGGAAATGATCTGCTATCCATGCGTCGTCGATGCGGGGGGCCGCCGGTACATGTTTTACAACGGGAATCGCCGCGGCGCCACCGGCTTCGGCTACGCGGTGCTGGACGCGTGAGCCCGGCACTGCGGGTCGAGGTGTATGCGGAAGACAAGAAGGCCGTGTGGGACGAGTTTGTCCGCACGAGCAAGAACGGCACCTTCTTGTTCTTCCGTGATTACATGGACTATCACCGCGACCGCTTTGCCGACCACTCGCTCTTGATCAGCCGGCCGGACGGCGACCTGCTCTCGCTGCTGCCGGCGCATCGGGTGGGCGACACGCTGGTGAGCCACGGCGGGCTGACCTACGGCGGATTCATCACCGACGACCGGATGGGCTCGGTCCTGATGCTCGACGTGTTTGCGAGCGCCGTCGCCTTCTCGACAGCTCAAGGCATCCGGCGGCTCGTCTACAAGACGATTCCCCATATCTACCACCGCCTTCCGGCGGAGGAGGACCGGTATGCGCTGCTCAGGTTCGGCGCGTCGCTCGTGCGGCGGGACGTGCTCACCGTGACGCGGCCCGGCGGACCGGGCAGACTGCAGGAGCGAAGAGCGCGCGGCATCCGGAAGGCCGCCTCGCGCGGCATCAGGGTGGACGCGTGCGAGGACTATGAGGGATTCTGGCGGATTCTGGAGTGGAACCTTTCGAGCGTGCACGAGGCCAGGCCGGTGCATTCCCTGGCCGAGATCCGCCGCCTGCGTGCCAGGTTCCCGGAGAACATCAGGCTCTATGCGGCGTTTCTGGACTCGGCCCTCATCGCCGGGACGGTCATCTACGAGACCCCGACGGCGGCCCACGCCCAGTACATCGCGTCTTCCGAGGCCGGCCGATCCGGCCACGCGTTGGACCTGGTCTTCCACCACCTGCTCGACGCGGTGTATCGCGACAAGCCGTACTTCGATTTCGGCAGCTCAACCGAGAATGAGGGACGGGACCTCAACGCCGGCCTGATCGAGTTCAAGGAAGGGTTCGGCGCGAGGGCCGTGGTCCACGACTTCTATGAATTACGGACCGAGCGCTAGACCACGATGCCGGGAGGGTCGGGACCGTGTCTGTGGATGAGTGCCGCCTGATCGATCTGCCCCGCGTCACGGACGACCGGGGCAGCCTCACCGTGATCGAGAGCGGCCGTCATGTGCCGTTCGAGGTCAAGCGGGTGTTCTATCTCTACGACGTTCCCGGGGGAGCGACCAGGGGCGGCCACGCGCACGGGGGCCGGCGGAAGAAATTCCGCCTCAACCGTTCCTACTATGGGCTGTACATGCCGCCGCTGATCTGGCGGGAGATCGACGATTTCTCCTCCGGCTCGGTCTGTCTGGCCGTGGTCTCGGACTTCTTCGATGAATCGGACTACTTCCGGGACTACGAAGAGTTCCTCAAGCGTGTGCGGGGTGGACGGTGAACATACCTTTCCTGGATCTTCGCCCGGCCTACGAAGAGCTGCGGGGGGAGCTCGATGCCGCCTACCGTCGGGTGATGGAATCGGGCTGGTACGTGCTGGACCGGGAAGTCGAGGGGTTCGAGCAGGAATTCGCCGCGTACTGCGGGGCGCAGCATTGCATCGGCGTGGGAAACGGCCTCGATGCCCTCCACCTCATCCTCCGGGGATGGGGGATCCACGAGGGCGACGAGGTCATCGTCCCGGCGATGACGGCGATCGCCACGTGGCTGGCCGTGACGTATTCAGGCGCCACGCCGGTGCCTGTGGACTGCGACCCACGCACCCAGAACCTCGACGCGGCGCGGCTGCGCGATGCCGTCGGCCCGCGGACGCGCGCCATCATTGCCGTGCACCTCTTCGGTCAGCCGGCCGATCTGGATCCCATGCTCGAGCTCGGACGCCGTCACGGCCTGAAGGTCATCGAGGACGCCGCCCAGGCCCACGGCGCGGGCTACAAGGGGAGGCGGGCCGGAAGCCTGGGGGACGCTGCCGGCTTCAGCTTCTATCCGACGAAGAACCTGGGAGCGCTCGGCGATGCAGGCGCGGTGGTGACCAACGACGGCGACCTCGCGGAAAAGGTCCGGATCATCCGCAATTACGGCGCCAAGGAGAAATACTACGAGGTCATGAAGGGATTCAACTCCCGCCTCGACACCCTGCAGGCGGCCTTTCTACGCGTCAAGCTCAGGCACCTCGATGCCTGGAACGACAGGCGTCGGGTCCTCGCCCGTCGCTATCTGCGGGCCCTCGCGGGGATCCCGGACCTCGCGCTGCCCCAGGTGCCGGAGTGGGCGGACCCCGCCTGGCATCTCTTTGTGGTCCGCCACGCGCGCCGAGATGCGCTCCGCGAAGGTCTGCGGGCGGAGGGCGTGGGCACCCTGCTCCACTATCCAGTTCCGCCCCATCTCTCCCAGGCCTACGGGGATCGGGGGTGGAAGACCGGCGCCTTCCCCGCCGCGGAGGCGTTCTCGAAGACGTGCCTGAGCCTGCCGCTCAGCCCCCATGTCACCGACGCCCAGGCCGAGCACGTGATTTCCGCTATCAGAGGGTACTTCAGCCGCAGCGCGCCGGGGAAGACGGGACTGCTCCCGGTTGAATCGGATGACTGACATCGACCGCTACACGCAGGAGTACGT
>VBAN01000115.1:0-3520 GCA_005882445.1 Candidatus Segetimicrobium genomatis
CGGACACCGGCCCCGGCATTCCCCCGGACGATCTCCCGCGGGTGTTCGACCGGTTCTACCGGGCCGAGCGCTCCCGATCGCGGGGGGCGGGCGGAACGGGGCTCGGCCTGGCCATCGCCAAGCACATCGTCGAGGCCCACGGCGGGCGCATCACCGTGACGAGCCGCGCGAACGCGGGCAGCACGTTCACGTTCACGCTGCCCGCCGCACCCGGGCCCGCGGCTATCCGCGGTGGCCCGGCCGCACCACGTCCCACGCGCTCGGCATCTCACCCACCGGCACCTCGATCAGCGCCGGGCGGTCGCGGCTGAGCGCCTCCCCCAAGGCCGTCCGCAGGGCCTCGGGACCCTCCACCCGCCGGCCGTCCATGCCGAACGACTCGGCCAGCTTCACGAAGTCGGGGTTGTGGAGATTCGAGGCGATCAGCCGGCCGCCGAAGGACTGCTGCTGGATGCGGCGGACATTGCCGAAGGCATTGTCGTTGAAGACGACGGCCACGACGTTGATCCGGTGCAGCACCATCGTCGCGAGCTCCTGCACGTTGTACATGAAGCCCCCGTCTCCGTTGATCGAGACGACCTTCCTCCCAGGCGCGCCGACCTGCGCGCCCAGCGCCGTCGCAAAACCGTACCCCAGCGTCCCCTGGTAGCCGGACGTCAGCAGCGTCCGGGGGTGATAGACCGGGAACCCCCCGAACTGCGCCCAGTAGCCGACCTGGGTGCTTTCGCTGACCAGGATGCCGTCGTCCGGGAGCGCCTCCCGGATCGCCATCGCATACGCGGCCTGGGGTTGGACCGCGAACAGCCGCTCGTGGACGCGTTGCTGGACCGCCGTGAGCTCGTCGCGCCGCGACTCCCGCTTCCGGTTGTGCCGCGTGACCCGGGTGGCGAGCTCCGCCAGCCCCCACTCCGCATCCGCAACGATCCCGATCTGCGCCGGACAGTTGCGCCCGATCTCCTCGGGGTCGATATCCAGCTGGATCAGGGTCTGTCCCTGGCGGGGAGCCCAGGTGGCGCTCGCCGGCTGGAGAAAGCGCGTCCCGACGATCAGCGCCACGTCGGCGGCCGGCAGCAGGTCCGGCCCCGCGACCATGGTCTGGGCGAGATAGTGCCGGCTGGACAGCGCGCCGATCCCGTTGCCCGACATCACGACCGGGGCCTGCAGGGTCTCGGCGAGCTGCTGGAGCGCCTCCCACGCGGCCGACCGGATCACGCCGCCGCCGGCAAAGATGATCGGCCGCTCCGCGCGTCCGAGCGCCCTGGCCGCGCGCTCGATCGCCTCCGGATCGCCCGCCTGGCGCTCGCCGGCAACGCGGTCGATCGGCGCCACCTCGGCGGACGCCTGCAGCGTGTCCGGGGGGATCTCGACGGCGACGGGACGGACGTGTCCCGTCTGCAGCTGTCGAAACGCTTCGCGCGCGATCTCGGGGATCTCCTGGGGGGTTGACGCGCGGGCCGCCCACTTCGTCACCGAGCGCAGCGCCGTCAGTTGATCCTTGATCTCGTGCAGGAGCCCGCGGCCCGCCCCGATGAGGTGCGACGGGATCTGCCCGGTGACGCAGAGGACCGGAGACGAGCACGCGTAGGCGGTCGACAGCCCGGCCATCGCGTTCAGCACCCCCGGGCCCGGCACCGCGACGCAGGTCCCGATCCGGCCGGTCGTGCGCGCGTAGCCGTCGGCCATGTAGGACACGGCCTGCTCGTGGCGGGTGTGATAGACGGTGATGGCGCCGCGCTCCTGGTACAGCGCGTCGAAGAGCCAGTCGAGCTGAACCCCGGGCAGGCCGAACGCCACATCGATCCCCTGAGCCTTCAGGCACCGGACCAGCGCCTGGCCTCCCGTCAGCCGCATCACCGGACTGCGCGCCCGAGCGCTCGCTACCGGCACCCGATCCATCTCCCGGTCCATGCCACCCTCCCGTCCCTTCATCCGTTTGCGATTGGCCGGCCTATGCCCTCGGCTGAGGCACGAGCGCCTTCCGGAGGGAAGGCAGATCCGGGGCCGTGCTTCCGGCAATGCCGCCCAGCACGAGCCCGGTCCCCACCAGGAACCACACGCCGAGACGATCCCCGAACAGCAGCGCGGAGGCCGCGACGCCGACCAGCGGCTGCAGATACTGCAGCGCGGCCGCCACGCTCACGGGCAGCCGGTTCAGGGCATGAAACCAGACCCACAGTCCCACCACGGTGACGAGCACGCCGAGGTAGAGCGCCACCAGGATCCCCCGCAGACTGAGCTGTACGGCCGCCGAATGCTGCAGTTCCCACACCGCGGCCGGCGCCACCCCGCAGGCGCCCGCCAGCGAGGTCAGCGCCGTCACCGTCATCACGGAGTACTTCGCCATCAGTTCCACGCTGAACACATAATACAACGCGACCGCCACGGCCGACAGGAGCATCAGGGCGTCTCCTCTGACCCCGGGGGTGTTGAACCCCGCCAGGAGGGCGTGCGGGTCGCCCGCCGCCACCAGCGTGACCCCGGCAAATGCCGTGATCAGCCCGAGGCCCTGCCGCCGTCGAACCGGCCGGCGCAGCCGGACCACCGCGAAGACGACCACGAGAATGGGGATCGTCGCCGAGATGACGGTCGCGACCGATGCGGAGATCTCGCGGACGCCCAGCGTCTGGGACACCTGGCCCACCCCGATGCCCAGCAGGCCGAGCGCTCCGGCCGCGGCCACCGCGCGCGGAGGCGGGAGGGCGCGGCCGAGCAGGACCGCGGCAAAGAACGGGGCCGCGACGAGATACCGCAGCGCGGTGAGCGTGAGTGGGGGGAAGTCTTGCAGCCCGAGCTTGGTCAGCGGGACCGAGGCTCCCCAGATGACCGCGAGGCCGAGCAGGGCGCCAATCCACCCGGCGGTCCCGCGGCGCTCCGGGCGCTGCGCCGCGCTCACGTCCGCGGCCCGGGGAAAGGGGGTCCGAACCAGGTCATTCGCCACCGAGATACGCCCTCTTCACGTCGGCGTTCGCCTGCAGGTCGGCGGCCGGGCCGGCCAGCACGATGCTCCCCGTCTGCAGCACGTACCCCCGGTGGGCGATGGTGAGCGCCATGTAGGCGTTCTGCTCGACGAGCAGGATGGAGGTGCCCTGCCGGTTGATGTCCTGAATGGCGTCGAAGATCTGCTCCACCAGGATCGGCGCGAGCCCCATCGACGGCTCGTCCATCAAGAGCAGCCGGGGCCGGGCCATCAGCGCCCGCCCGATCGCGAGCATCTGCTGCTCGCCGCCGGAGAGCGTCCCGGCAATCTGCATCCGCCGTTCCTTGAGCCGGGGAAACAGCGCGAAGGATCGGTCCATCCCCTCCTCGATGGCCGTCCGGGCGGCCAGCGTGTACGCGCCCATTTCCAGGTTTTCCACGACCGTGAGGCGCCCGAAGATCCGCCGGCCTTCCGGGACCTGGACCACGCCCTTGAGCACGATCTCGTGCGGCGGCACGCCCGCGAGATCCTCGCCCTCCAGCCGGACGCTGCCCCGGCGCGGCCGCAGGAGGCCGCTGATGGTATTGAGGGTCGTGCTCTTCC
>VBAN01000115.1:3722-9953 GCA_005882445.1 Candidatus Segetimicrobium genomatis
CCGTAGTCCAGCACGGTCACGCGGTCGGAGATGCCCATCACGACCCGCATCTGGTGCTCGATCAGCAGGATCGTACTCCCCAGATCGTCGCGGAGGCGGCGGATGAACGCCATAGTGTCGATGCTCTCCCGCGGGCTCATCCCCGCGGCCGGCTCATCGAGGAGGAGCAGCGCGGGCCGCATGGCCAGCCCCCGGACGATCTCCAGGCGGCGCTGGTCTCCGTACGGCAGGTTCCGGGCCAGCAACTCGCTCTTGCCCTCCAGGCCGACGAACCGGAGGAGCCGCCGGGCCTCCTCCAGCCCTCTCCGCTCGTCCCGCCGGGTGTGCGGCGTGTTGAGGACGGCGCCGGCCCACGTCGAGGTGAGATGGATATGCTGGCCGACGAGCGCGTTTTGGAGCACCGTCATGTTCCCGAAGAGCCGGATGTTCTGGTAGGTTCGCGCGATCCCCAGCCGGGCGATCTGGTCGGGGGTGAGCCCGTCGATCCGCTCGCCGCGGAAGAGGATCCGCCCGTCCTCCGGCCGGTAGAATCCGGTGATGCAGTTGAACACGGTGGTCTTGCCCGCGCCGTTGGGTCCGATGACGCTGTGGATCGTGCGCTCCGCCACCTCCACCGTCAACGCGTTGATCGCGACGAGGCCCCCGAACCGCTTGGTCATGCGCTCGGTCGCGAGGAGGCCCATGCTCACGCTCCGACCGCGAGGTACGCGTCCGGCGTCCCCGCCTCTTCAACGCGCAGCTCCCGCTTCTGCGCCGCGCCCGGCAGGAGCCCTTCGGGCCGGTACAACATCATGACGACGAGGACGATCCCGTAGATGAGGAAGCGGAACTCGCCAAACTCCCGGAGCAGTTCGGGCAGCCCCACCAGCACCAGGGCGCCGACGACGACCCCCCAGATGCTGCCCATCCCTCCCAGGATAATCAGCACCAGGACGTTGATCGAGATCAGCAGCTGAAAGCTGTGGGGAAACACCGACCCGAGCATGACGGCGAAGATCGCTCCGCCGATCCCGCCCATGGCGCCGCCGATCCCGTAGGCCAGCAGCTTCGTCGTGACCAGGTTGATGCCGATCGCCTGGGCCACGTCCTCGTCCTCCCGGATCGCCATCCACGCCCGCCCCAGGCGCGAATCCTGAAGACGCCAGGCCACGTAGGCGATCAGCGCGGAGGCCGCCACGATCAGGTAGTACAACTGGCGCGGGCCGGAGAGTTCCCATCCGCCGATCACCGGCTTCGGGATCGAGAGGATCCCGAAGGAGCCGCCGAGCCACGGCTCCAGGGCGTCGGAGAGCACGAGCAGCCGGACGATCTCGCCGAGGCCCAGGGTGGCGATCGCCAGGTAGTCGCCGCGGACGCGCAGCACCGGAATGCCGAATATCACCCCGGCGGCCAGGGAAACCGCAACGGCGATTGGGATCGCCGCCCAAAAGGACATGTGGGCGATGCCGTGTTCTCCCCGCGACGTCAGGAGCGCGACCGTGTACGCGCCGATGGCAAAGAAGGCCACGAAGCCGAGGTCGAGGAGCCCGGCAAATCCCACCTCGAGATTGAGGCCCAGCCCCATCAAAATGTACAGGCCGACGAGGACCATCACCTGAGCCACGAACAGGCCCCCGGCGATCGGGATCAGGAGCAGGCCCACGAGCGCAAGCGCCACGACCGCGACCTTCGCACCCCGCGGTCCCCCCGGCGCCAGGAGCCCCCGCCCCTTGTGGGTGACTCTCCCTGTGAGCGTCCAGGCGGCGCCCACGGCCCAGGTCAACACACAGACTCCCCCTGCGCCCCGAAGGGACGGCCCGTCCGAGGTGAAGAGCAGATTCCGGACGGCTGAGGCGAGACCTCGGGGCTGGAGGAGCAGCTGTAAGAGTTCCTGGAAGATGCTCAGGAGCAGGACCGCGAACACACCCCACAGGAACGTCCGCCGCGCCTCGGCAGGAACGCGGGAGACGGCGGCGCCGCAGGCTCCCGCAGCGGCCCCGACGAGGAGCAGGGCCAGGCTTCCCCGGGGCGGGGTCAGGCCCATCGAGAGCAGGGCGTACAGCGTCGGGGAAGCATTGATGAAGACCGTCCGCAGCGGGACCACCGCGCCCACGAGGAGCACCGCGGCCGGCAGGGCGCCGGCCAGCAGCCCCGCGCCGGTCCCCTCGACCAGGGCTCGCAGCGCGTTCGCCCCCGCGGTCCGCCGGGCCGTGACATATCCCGCGGCCAGGATGCACACGAGGACGAAGGCCTGACCGAGCCCCATCACGTCCGCGACGATCCAGCGCTTCCGGAACGTCTCCACGATGCCGACGAGGCAAAGGTACACGGCCGCGACCCCGAACAGCAGCCCGATTCGAATCCAGCTAGGCGCGCTTGGCCGCAAGGCGCTCCCCCAGGATGCCCTGAGGCCGGAAGATCAGCATGATGAGCAGCATGGTGAAGCCGATCACGTCCCGGAGCTGGTAGGGCGCGCGAATCCCGAGGCCGTCGAGGAACAGGGCCGGCCCCACCGACTCCACGATCCCCAGGAACAGGCCCCCCAGCATCGCCCCGGGGATGTTGCCGATCCCCCCCAGCACCGCGGAGGTGAAGGCCTTGATCCCGGGCACAAACCCCATGAAGAAGTGCACCTGCTTGAAGACGAGCGCGTACAGGACGCCGGCGGCGCCGGCCATCGCCCCGCCCAGGGCGAACGTGAAGAGGATGATCCCGTCGACGTTGATGCCCATCAGCGCGGCGGCGTCCCGGTCTTCCGCGACGGCGCGCATGGCCTTGCCGAGTTTCGTGCGCATCACGACCGCGTAGAGGATGAGCATCATCGCGACCGCTCCCAGGAGGACGATCGCCTGCGTGCGCAGGATGTGGAAGCCGCCGAGGGTCCACTCGCCCGAGAGGGCCGCGATGTCCGGATAGGAATGCACGCCGCCCCCGTACAAGCCGCGGAAGGTGTACGGTAGGCGACGCGCTCCACCAGCACCGCCACCCCGGTGGACGTTGCCATCGCGACGATCAAGATGACGAGCAGTCCCACGAGCAGATGCCGGGTGAGGAATCCCGAGGACCCGAGCGGCACGGCGACAAAGTAGGCCGTGTAGGCCCCGCTCATGAACACCTCGCCGTGCGCGAAGTTGATCATGTTGAGGACGCCGTAGACCATCGAGTACCCGAGCGCGATGAGAGCGTAGATCCCGCCCTGCGCCAGGCCGAACTCGACGAAATCGAGCCACTGCCGGCCCGTGTATCTGCCGCCCGCCAGCGTGGCGATCGAACCGATCAGCCCGCGGGGATGCACCGGCCGCCCTTCCCGCGCCGAGAAAACGACCGGGGATGACCCGAGGACGCGGCCCGCCCCCGGATCATCCCCGACTCACCGCCGCCCCGACTGAACCGTCAGGGCTTTCCGGGATAGACCTTCTTCGGATCCACCCCCGGGTCCCACTTCGCCGGGTCGGCCGACACGGACTGGTAGACGGCGATGTGCGGATCCGCGCAGTCGCCATAGGCGTTGCAGGTAATCGTGCCCGTCAGCCCCTTGAAGCCCTTCGTCGCAAACAGCGCATCGCGCAGCGCCTTCCGGCCGATGTACAGCGTCCCGCCGTCCGCCTTCGCCACCTTCTTGATCGCCGCGAAGACGATCATCGCCGCGTCATAGCCGTGCGGGTGGAACGCGCCCGTCGGCTTCTGCCCGTACTTCTTTTCATACTTGGGCAGGAAGTCCCCGGCATAGCGGGGCCCGAGGGCGTCGGGCGTCAGGTCGGGGCTGCTCCAGTACATCCCCCGGGCGGAGTCCCCCGACGCCTTGAGGAAGTCGGGCGAGAACAGGCCGTCGGCGCCCATCAGCGTCACGCCCGCCAGACCGGAGACGTCCTTGGCCTGCCGCGAGATGAACCCGCCCTCGGCGACGAAGATCGGGAAGAAGATCATGTCGGGTTTGCCGGTCGCGATCCGCGTGAGGACGGGGTGCATGTCGGTGTCGCCGACCGAAATCGCCTCCTGGGAGGTGACGATCCCGCCCATCTTCTTGAAGTTCTCCGCGAACGCGTTCGCCAGGCCCTGCGCGTACGGGCTGCCGTCGTGGATGGTCGCCGCGCGGCTCTTCTTCAAGGCATTGCGGGCGAATGCCGCCGCGACGGCCCCCTGGATCTTGTCGTTGTGGGCGGTGCGGAGGTACCCGTCGTAGTCCGGGCCGCGGTTCGGGTCGGTCAGCCTGGGCGCCGTGTTGGACGGCGAGACCGTCACGATCCCCGCCTTCCAGAGGATCGGCGCCCCCGGCACGGCTTCGCTCGAACAGCTCGACCCGATGGCCGCGATGACGTCCGCGTTGGCGGCGATCTTGGTCGCGGCGGTCTGTCCGCCCTCGGCGCCGCAGCCGCTGTCCTCCCCGATCAGTTTGATCGGGTGCCCCAGGAGGGTGCCCCCCACGTCGTCGATCGCGATCTCGATCCCCCGCCGGCTGTCGGTGCCCAGGGCTTCGTTCGGTCCCGTGACCACGAGCCACCAGGCGATGGTGATCGGGTCCCCGGGGGCGATCTTGACGACGCCGATCGGGTCGGTGACCGGTCCCATGGTGGCCGCCGGAGCCGGGGCCGCGAACGGCACGCCCGCCGCCAGCAGCGCGCAGAGCGCAAGAGCGACCAGCAGATTCCGATGGCTCATATCGCGTCTTCCCTCCTCGTGGATGCTCTTGCCGGCCGCCCGGCATCCCGCGGCGGCCGTCGTGGCGAGTTATCCTTAGGTTCGCGTCCGCGAAAGGGGTTCCTTGTGCATCAGGGCGCTCCCTCCCCGCCCGCCCCACGCTCCCGCAGCACGCTGCTCAGGACGAACATCACGTTCGCGGGCCGCTCGGCCAGGCGGCGCATGAAGTAGGGGTACCACTCCTCCCCGAACGGGACGTACACCCGGACCCGGTACCCTTCGCGGCGGAGGCGCGCTTGGAGATCCCGCCGGATCCCGTACAGCATCTGGAACTCGAACCGGTCGGGGGCGATCCCGCCGGCGGCGGCGGCGTGTTTGGCGGCGTCGATGAGCCGCTCATCGTGGGTCGCGATCGCCGGATACGTCCCCCGGCGGAGGAGGCGCTCCGCCAGGCGTTCGAAGTTGAGATCGACGTCCTGCTTGCGCGGGAACGCCACCGACGGAGGCTCCGCGTAGGCCCCCTTGACCAGGCGCACCCGGATGCCCAGGGCGATCATCCGCTCCACGTCGGCTTCGCTGCAGCGCAGGTACGATTGGATCACCACGCCGACGTTGCGGATCCCGCCGGCCCACAGGCCTTCCACCAGACGAAGCGTCCGGTCCGTGTACTGGGAGCTCTCCATGTCGACCCGGACAAACATCGTCCCGGCGCGCGCCAGGACCCGGCGCATCAGGGCCTCGCACAGCGCTTCGTCGACGTCCAGTCCGAGCTGGGACAGCTTCAGCGACAGGTTGCTGTCGACACCGCTCCGCCGCAGTTCATCGAGGATGGCGTGATAGCTCTCCGCGCCGGCGGCGGCCCCGTCCCTCGTCGGCGTGTGCTCTCCGAGGAAATCGAGTGTCGCGAGCAGCCCCGCCCGGTTGAGGCGCCGGATCACCGCGACCGCGTCCTCGAGGCGCTCCCCGGCCACAAAGCGCAGGGCGGCCCGCCGGAGCACCGGGTTGCGGAGCGCGAACCGCTGCAGGCTCCGCCGGTGGGAGAGCGCCAGGAAGATCGGCCGCAGCATCCGCCCCGGGGCCGCAAGGATCGGGCCCGGCCGGTGGGATCACGGGTAGATGCCGCGCGTGATCAGCGCATCGGCGACCCGCTGCACCGCCTTCACGAGCGCGGCCGTCCGCATCTCGACCTGCCGCTCCTGGGACACCCCCAGCACTTCCCGGAAGGACCGGACCATGATCCGCTCCAATCGCTCGTTGATCTCCTCTTCGCTCCAGAAGAACGACTGGAGGTCCTGCACCCATTCGAAGTAGGACACCGTGACCCCGCCGGCGTTGGCCAGGATGTCCGGCACGACCAGCACCTTGCGATCCTGGAGGATGGCGTCGGCCTCCGGGGTGGTCGGCCCGTTCGCCCCTTCCACGATCAGCCGCGCCTTGACCTTGGCCGCGTTGCGCTCGGTGATCTGCCCTTCCAAGGCGCTCGGCACCAGGATCTCGCACGGCACCTCCAGCACGTCCTCGTTCGTGATGGGGGTTCCGCCGCGGAACCCCGCGACCGTCCCCGCCTGCTCCTTGTGGCGCAGCAGTTCCGCCGGATCCAATCCCTTCTCGTTG
>VBAN01000116.1 GCA_005882445.1 Candidatus Segetimicrobium genomatis
CCGAACACACTGCAGATTCACGAGTACGTTTTGCCTCATGCAGACAGCCGGCCGCGGCGCGTGGCGATTACGACGGACGACGTGATCTATTACACCGACTACTCGCGTGGATATCTGGGGCGGTTCGATACCAAGACGAGAGCGACGACCGAATGGCCTTCGCCGGGCGGCCCAAAGGCGCGGCCCTATGCGATCACGATCGTGAACGGAGTCGTATGGTACAGCGAATCAAATACGAAGCCGAACACGATTGTACGGTTTGATCCGAGAACGGAGAAATTCCAGACCTGGGCAATTCCGTCGGGGGGAGGAGTGGTGCGGAACATGGTGCACACCCCGGATGGTACTGCATTGTGGATAGCGTGCAGCGGCATGAACCGCATTGGGCGAGTGCAGATCAAATAATCCCGGCGTAATGTCTACTTCCAGACCTCCCGCGCGGTCTCGGCGACGAGCCGCAGCTTCGCCCACTGGTCGTCTTCGGTGAGGAGGTTGCCCTCCATCGTGGAGGCGAACCCGCACTGCGGGCTCAGCGCCAGATTCCCGAGCGGCACGACCTTTGACGCCTGCTCGATCCGGCGGATCAGGTCGGCTTTCGCCTCCAGTTGGGGCCGCTTGGTGCTGACCAGTCCCAGGACCACGGTCGTCCCCCGCGGCACGAACCGCAGCGGCTCGAACGTGCCCGAGCGATCGTCGTCGTATTCCAGCAGGAACCGGTCCACCCGCATCGTGCCGAACAATTTCTCGGCGATGGGATCGTAGCCGCCCTCCGCGTACCAGTGGCTGCGGTTGTTGCCGCGGCAGAGATGCATCGCCAGCGTCGCCATCGCGCGGCGGGCGGGCTCCAGGCAGGCGTTGTCCGCCCGGATCGCCTCCTCCAGCGCCGCCTGCGGCTCCATCCCCATCTCGGTCTTGATGAAGTTGCGCCACTTCGGATCGATGTAGTAACTGTAGCGGGGGGCGTCGATCCCGGATGATCCCGACAATCTCCCGGAGGAGGGCGGAGTGATCCGAGTAGACTTTGTCGGTCATCCCCTTTTTGTACGCGATCGCCGGGAACTGGGTGGCGCTCGGGAGGGTCATCTTGAAGGCCCCGGGGCTGTGCGCCCGCAGAAACGGGATCTCGTGTGCGGTCAGGCGCCGGCGCTGCTTGAGCTTGCCGGTGACGATGCCGGCCACGCTGCTCACCTGCGTGTCGGTCGCGGCTCCCGCCTGCCACGTCCGCGGCAGCGCCTCTCCGAGATCGAAGCCTTCCACCGCATCCGTGAAGTCGCTCATGAAGTTGCGCCGCCGCAGCTCGCCGTCCGTGAAGACATCGAACCCCAGCTCCTGCTGTTTGGCGAGGACGCGCAGGATATGCTGGTCCTCGAGCGCTCGGAGGCGCTCGGAGTCTTTCGCCGCAGCGCTGCGCCCTTCCAGCAGATCGGGCGGCCGCAGCAGGCTGCCCACCTGGTCGGCTCGGAACCGCGTACGCATGCCCACTCCTCCAACGTCGGGCCGGGCGCCCTACCGCAGGTCTGCCTTGACCGGCTCCACCACCGGCGTCCCGTAGGTAAAGAAGCTCTCGGGCAGCTCCCCGCCCCACCAGACGCGCAGATCCCGGTCCTCCTCCGTCCAGGTCACGGGCCGCCAATCCGGCGCAAAGATCAGATACCCACCCGTGAACAGCTCCAGACGGTTGCCGCCCGGCTCGTACAAATACAGGAACAGGCCGTTTGTGATCGCATGTTTGGCGGGCCCCGCCTCGATGCGGGTCCCGGCCTCGCGCAGAATATCCGCCGCCCGGAGCAGATCGCTGTAGTCGTCCATCCAGAACGCGACGTGGTGGAACCGTCCGTCGGCGCCGGAGCCGTCACGCATATAGGCGATATCGTGCACGAGGGGGGTCACGCTCAGCCACGCGCCCATCTCGCGTCCGCTGTGGACGATCTGCTCGCGCAGCCTGAACCCCAGCGAGTCCTCGAGGAATCGCCGGTTGGCCCCCACGTCCGCCGCCAGCAGGTTGACGTGGTCGATCCGCCGCGTGCCTCGTGCCACTCCACCTCGTAGAAGATCTCCATCAGGTGCCCCGCCGGATCCGCGAACTGATAGGCCGGCCCGTGACCCCGGTCTCCGTCGGTCCACCCGCGTCCGCATCCGCGCCCCTCGAGCGCCCGAACGCGCCGATCCAGGGCCTGGGGACTGGTCGCCCGCCAGGCTACGTGCCCCAGCCCCGGTTGGGCGGCGTCGGTGATCTTCAAGGTATGGTGATAGAAATCACCCCAGGCCCGCAGGTACACGGACGAGCGGTCGCGGTGGCTCTCCCGGAGGCCAAAGACTGAGGTGAGGAAGGCGAGCGTTTCGGTCAGCCGAGGGGTCCGCAGTTCGACGTGGGCCAGGTGCGAAACATCCTGGATGGGTTCCGCGGCGGCGCCGCTCATTGCCGAGCTCACCTCTTCGGCGCATCC
>VBAN01000484.1 GCA_005882445.1 Candidatus Segetimicrobium genomatis
TGGGGCCAGTTGCCGTGGGGGGGCGGGGAGTCCGCGGTCCATTCGAGCGTGTTGGACTGCCACGGGTTGCGCTCGGCTTTGGGGCCCCGCAGCGCGCTCCAGAAGAAGTTCGCGATGAAGATGAACTGCGCGGCGCCGAGGATGAACGCGGAGATCGACACGAACACGTCGAGCGGCTGGACGCTGCCCAGGAAGGGATAGAAGTTGGGGGTGTACAGCCGACGGCTCATGCCGTGGGTGCCGAGGAAGTGCATCGGATAGAACGTCCCGTAGATCCCGAGGAAGGTGAGGACGAAGTGGATTTTCCCCAGCCGCTCGTTCATCATCCGTCCGAACATCTTCGGGAACCAGAAGTAGGTCCCGGCGAAGATCGAGAAGAGCGCGGCGCTGGCCATCACGAAGTGGAAGTGGGCGACGACGAAGTAGGTGTCGTGGAGGTAGATGTCGACCGGTGAGGCCGCGAGGAAGATCCCGCTCAGCCCGCCGGTGACGAACAGGGAGACGAACCCGATGGCGAACAGCAGCGCGGTGGTGAACCGGATCCGCCCCTGCCAGAGCGTGGTGAGCCAGTTGAACGTCTTGATCGCCGACGGGATGGCGATGATCATCGTGGAGATCGTAAAGGTCGCCCCCAGGATGGGGTTCATCCCGCTGACGAACATGTGGTGCCCCCACACGAGGAAGCTGAGGAAGCCGATGGAGGCCAGCGAGAGGACCATCGCCTTGTAGCCGAAGATCGGCTTGCGGGAAAACGTCGAGATGATCTCGGAGACGATCCCCATCGGCGTGAGGATGAGAATGTAGACCTCGGGGTGCCCGAAAAACCAGAAGAGGTGCTGCCACAACAGCGCTTCCCCGCCGCTGTGGGGCGTCAACTTCCCGCCGATCAGCAGCCCCGCGGGCACGAAGAAGCTCGTGCCGGCGACGCGGTCGAGGAAGAGCATGGCCAGGGCCGCCATGAGCACGGGGAACGAGAGCAGCGCCAGGATCGCCGTGATGAAGATCCCCCAGATCGCCAGCGGCAGCCTGCCCAGCGACAGCCCGGGCGCGCGCATGTTGATGATCGTGGTCAGGAAGTTGAGCGATCCGAACAGCGACGAGGTCATCAGGATGAAGATGGCCACGACCCACAGCGTCTGGCCGAGCCCCGAGCCCGGCGAAGCCGCGGGGACCGCGGAGAGCGGGGCATACGAGGTCCAGCCGTTGCCGGCCGGCCCCCCGGGGACGAAGAAGGACGCGAGCAGGACGAGCACCGAGGGCACGAAGGTCCAGAACGAGAGCATGTTCAGGAAGGGGAACGCCATGTCGGGCGCCCCGATCATCAGGGGGATCAGGAAGTTGCCGAAGGCGCCCGTGAGGATCGACGTCAGGAAGAAGAAGATCATGACCGTGCCGTGCATCGTCGCGGCCGCAAGGTAGGTCGATGGATCCAGGATCCCCCTCTCCGGCCACCCCAGGTGCGCCCGCATCAGCATCGCCAGCGATCCGCCGACGAGGGCCATGAAGAGCGTGACGAAGAAGTACTGCTTGCCGATCGTCTTGTGATCGAGGCTGAAGACGTAGTGGCGGATGAAGCTTTCCGGGTGGTGCCCTACGTGCGTCTCATGCGCGACCGCGGTGTCCAACGGGCCTCTCCTTGATCGGGATCCGGCCTTACTGCGCCGCCTGTTGCTGGAGCCACGTGTCGAACGCGGCCTGGGACTCCACGGTCACGTTGCCGCGCATAGTGTAATGGCCCGTCCCGCAGAGCTGTGCGCACGCGATCGAGTAGGTCCCGGGCTTATCCGGCGTGAACCAGATCCCGACGGTCCGGCCCGGCACCGCGTCCTGCTTCACCCGGAAGTTCGGGAGGAAGAAGCTGTGGATGACGTCGAGCGACCGCACGCGGACTTCGATCGGGCGGCCGGCGACCATGTGCAGCTCGTTGACGAGCACCACATTGGTCCTGGCCGCGGGGTCGGCGGGATCCAGCCCCAACGGATTGCTCTGGGAGATCAGCCTGGGATCCGTTCGAGCGAACCGGCCGTCCTGTCCGGGGTACCGGATATACCAGAAGAACTGCTTGCCGGTCACCTCCACGATCTGCGCGTTGGACGGAGGGGCGCTGTAGATCCTCGACCAGGTGAACACGCCCAGAATGCCGAGGATGATGAAGGCCACTCCCGGGACCAGCGTCCAGGTGAGTTCAGCGCCGAGGTGCTCGTGCCAGTGGGCGGCGCGCTCTGTGCCGCGCGCCGGGAAGCGGATCAAGGCGGCCGCCAGGAAGAGATGCACCGCGACAAAGCCGATCGCCGTGGCGTAGAGGATCCAGTCGAAGTATTCGTCGATGACCTTGCCCTGAGCCGACGCCAGCGGCTGCAGCCACCACTGGGATCTGGCGACGACGAACGAGCCGACGCCGGCCACCAGGATGAACA
>VBAN01000483.1 GCA_005882445.1 Candidatus Segetimicrobium genomatis
CAGTCGTCGGGGGCGTAGCCGATGCCCATCCGCGCGCGGAGGTGCGGGCCGAGCGCGGTGATCTCGCGGCCGCGGTAGACGACGGCGCCGGACCGCACCGGCAGCAGGCCCATGATGCTGTCCATCGTCGTGGTCTTGCCGGCGCCGTTGCGGCCGACCAGACACACCGTCTCGCCGTTCCGCACGGACACCGACACCTTCCGCAGCACGTGCGCCGGGCCGCGGAAGGTGTTCACGTCCCGCAGCGCCAGCACCGAGCCCGGCCCGGCCGCCTCAGCGGGCGGCGGGGCGAACCCGATCGCCTTCATCCGCTCCGCTCCGTTTCACGCCGGCCCAGCATGGCCGCGACGCGCTCATCGCGGATGATCTCCTGCGGCGTCCCCTCGGCGAGGACGCGGCCTTCGTGCATCATCACGATCCGGTCCGAGTACTTGAAGACGATATCCATGTCGTGTTCCACGATCACGGCGCTCAGCCCGCCCGATCGCACCACGGCCTCGACCCGATCCATGATGCCGCTCTTCTCCCGCGTCCCGACGCCGCTCGTCGGCTCGTCGAGCAGAATCAGCTTGGGCCGCAGCGCGTAGGCCACCGCCACGTCGAGCAGCTTGCGCTCCCCCTGCGCCAGCCCGCTCGCCGGGACGCTCCATTTATCCGCGAGCCCGAACTCTCCGATGACGGCACGCGCCTCTTCTTCGGCGCCGCGATCCCGTTCGGCGAGGCGCATCACCTGGTTGATCTTGTTGTCGCGGGAGAAGATCGCGAGCCGGACGTTGTCGAGCACCGACAGGGCGTCGAACAGGTTCACGAGCTGAAAGCTCCGCGCGATCCCGGCCTTGATCCGGCCGTAGACCGGCAGCCGGGTCACGTCCTGCCGGTCGAAGACAATCCGTCCCTCGTCCGGCTACAGCAGCCCGGTGATCAGATTCACGAGCGTGGTCTTGCCCGCGCCGTTCGATCCCACGAGCGAGATCAGGCGCTGCGCCTCGATCGAAAAGTCGACGCCGTCGACCGCGCGGGTGTCGCCAAACGACTTCCGGAGCCCCTGGACGGCGAGCAGCGGCACCTCAGCCCTCCCTCTGCATCCGGCGGTGGAGGCGCGTCCAGGCGCCCATGATCCCGTCGGGCAGGACGAGCACCAGCACGACGAACACCACACCCAGCAGCAGCTGCCAGTACTCGGTCCGGCCGACCGCGTACGACTTCAGGTAATTGAAGGCGACCGCGCCGACGATGGGTCCGGAGAAACTGTGGAACCCGCCCATCACGGTCATGACCACCAGCTCGCCCGAAAACGGCCAGTACAGCACGTCCGGCGTGGCGAGCCCGTTAAGCGGCGCCCACAGCACCCCGGCGATCCCGGTGAACATCCCCGAGAGGACGAACGCGAACCACCGGGCCCGGCGGACGCGGATGCCGATCGACTCCGCCCGCACTTCGTTGTCCCGGATGGCCTGCAGGGACTTGCCGAAGGGGGACTGCACGATCCGCCACATCAACACGGCGCAGACGGCAAAGACGGCCAGGACATAGTAGTAGTAGCGGTGCGCCAGAAAGACGACCTTGTCACCCGGCGTGCCGAACACGCCGCCCAGCAGCACGGGCGTGGGGACGCGGATCCCGTCGGTCCCGCCGGTGACCCAGAACAGCTTCAACGCCAAGCTCCAGCCGACCTGAGAGAGCGCCAGGGTCAGGATCGAGAAGAAGATCTTCGTGTAGCGGACGCAGATGAAGCCGAAGACCGCGGCGATCACCAACCCGGACAGCACCCCGCCGACCAGGAACGCCTCCATGGACACGACGTGCAGGTACTTGACGACGAACGCGGCGCCATACGCCGCGGCTCCGAAATAGACGGAGTGCCCGAAGGAGAGGAGGCCGGTATACCCCAGCAGCAGGTTCAGCGCCATGGCGGCGATCGCCATGACGAGGCCGTAGGACAGCAAGATCGTCTGGTAGGACGACGCGACGTAGGGGAAGACGACCAGCAACGCTGCGAGCAATGCCAGGGACGCGGCGGCCGGCGACGGGGCGCGCCTGGCGGCAGCTGCCGGGGTGTTCATGACCGGCTGAACAGCCCCGCCGGCCGGGTCACCAGGACGAGGGCCGCGATGAGGTACAGCACCGCGAGCTCGAGCTCCGGGAAGAACGTGATCGCGAGCGTGCGGACCACGGCGACGATGA
>VBAN01000482.1 GCA_005882445.1 Candidatus Segetimicrobium genomatis
AGGTGGAGCAGTTCTCCATGGAACCCAGCCTGCTGCCCCGCGACCGCGTGCTGGTGAACAAGTTCATCCACCACCTCCAGCCGCCCCACCCCGGGGAGATCGTCGTGCTCCATCCGCCGACCGACGCCTCACGCAACTACATTAAGCGCGTCATCGCCGTCGGCGGGCAGACCGTCCAGATCCGGGACGGCCGCGTGTACGTCAACAGTCAGCCGCTCCGTGAGCCCTACCTGCGCGTGGACACGCAGGGGGATTACGGCCCCGCGGTGGTCCCGGCGTCCGATATCTTCGTCCTGGGCGATAACCGCGGCAACAGCGAGGACAGCCGGGCGTTCGGCTTTGTCCCTGTGCGCAACATCGTCGGCGAAGCCATGGTGATCTACTGGCCGCCGCCGCGGTTCCACGTGCTCATGTTCTAGGCGCCTCACACCGGGACCGCGGCCGCCGCGGAGCCGATGTACACGACGCTCAAGTTCCTCCACCTCCTCGGGGTCGTGCTGTTGGTCGGGAACATCATCGTCACCGCGCTCTGGAAAACCCTCGCCGATCGCTCGGGCAATCCGGCGACGGTGGCGTTTGCGCAGCGGACCGTGGCCCTCGCCGATTGGGTGTTCACGCTCCCCGGGGTGCTGCTGGTCCTGATCGGCGGGTACGGCATGGCGGCACGGCGCCCCTGGCCCCTGCATGGGCTCCGCTGGCTGGAATGGGGACAGGGCTTCTTCTGGCTGACGGTGCTGATCTGGGTGATCATCCTGGTCCCGACGCAGCGGCGGCTGGTCGCGGCGAGCGAGGAGGGGCGGCGGACGGGGACCTTCCCGCCCGAGTTCGACCGCCTGTCGAACCGGTGGGCGGTTTGGGGCGGCATCGCCACGCTCCTGCCGCTGCTCGTGCTGTATCTGATGGTGACGAAGCCCTAAACGTTTCCGCGGCCCTTCGATAGGTGCTATACTCCAGATGGCCGTGCTAGGCGGGGAGCTAGCGGTTCCCTGTCACCCGCAACCCGCTACAGCGGGGCTGAACTCCCGTCCGAGGCCTCACCCTTGAGGGCCAGGCCCGTGCACGCGGCAAGGAGGGCCGGGTCCCGCGCAACGAGATCTTACCAACCCCGCCAGGTCCGGAAGGAAGCAACGGTACGTAAGGCGTCTCGTGTGCCGCGGGGTCACCTGGTCGGAGCCGGCGACGCGGGGACCGTCTCGAGGGTGTTGTCGACGGCGGGTGCACGGCCAAGAGAGTTGGTGGAGCGACGGGAGGTCAGTGGGCGGGCAGCGTCAGGTAGAAGAGGGCCAGGGCGGCCAGATTGTTGACCGCGTGCGCGATCATGCAGGGTACGAGCGAGCCGGTGTATTCGTAGAGGAAGGCCAGGACGACTCCGAGGATCAGGATCGGCAGAAGCTCCACCAGTTCGAAATGCGCCGCGGCAAAGAACAGCGCGCTCGCCAGCACGGCCAGGTGGCGGTGCATCAGGCGGCGCAGCGCCCCGTAGGTCAGCCCTCGGAAGAAGAGCTCCTCGCCGACCGGCACGATGAGGCCGACCATGATCGCCAGGATGGCCACATCGCGAGGCCGGTGGAGTTGCTGCAGCAGCCGCAAGATCGGCAGGTGGACTTCCTGCCGCAGGACCAGATCCGACGCGGCCTTCTGCCCGATCACCAGCCCCACGCCGAAGATTGTCAGGTTTTGCCCGACGAAGTTGCCGAACAGCGCCGCGGCGGACGCGATCCCCGCGATCTTCAGCGTGCGCGTTGACGGGATGGGCGCGAGGCCGATGCCGGCGGGAGGCTGCCGGTACTTGACGAGGGCGACGTACAAAGGAACGCCGGTGAACACGACATTTTGGAGCAGCGTCAGGACGAGGACTCCCTTGAGCGAGAACAGGATGTCCGG
>VBAN01000485.1 GCA_005882445.1 Candidatus Segetimicrobium genomatis
GCGACGCCGCCGAGGACGTGCGGGCCTTTGTCGATGGGACTCCCGTGCGGGCGCTCAATCCCGACGTGACGTCCTCTCCTCGGTACCGGGGGGCCCTCCGCTGACCGTCGCTCCCGGCGTTACGCGAGCCGGTACACGCCGGGCTTGACCTCGGGGAATTTCTTCCAGACCTCCCCGTCGTGGCCCGGGCAGATGCGTCCCTCATCGCCGCCGGCGAGGCTCTTGATGCGCGCCATCGCCCCGAGGCACTCGGCGACGCTGTTGAGGTGGATCGCGGGCGGGACCCAGTCGCGGAGGTTCCGGTAGGTCGTCAGCGCATCGTTCCCGATGACAAACGGCCCTTTGGCCGTTTGGACGACGACGATCTGCATGCCGGGAGAGTGGCCTCCGACCCACTCGACCCTGACGCCCTCAACCAGCTCGAGGTTGCCGTCGATCACCTTGAGGCGCCCGGCCGACCGGATAACCTCCAGGTCCTGGGCGAAGCAGTCGCTGAGAAACCTGCGCGTCCAGGGGTCCTGGCCTCCGAACCCGTGCCAGAAATCCAGTTCTCGCCGCTGCACCCAGAACGTCGCCGCCGGCAGGAACCCCTCGAGATCGAAGTGGTCCCAGTGCAGGTGCGTGAGGATCACCGTCTTGACCTCGTTGGGGTTGACTTCCGTGGTTTCGAGCAGTTCATCGCGCGTGCGGAGCTGCTCGACCGGGAGTCCCTTGCTCTTCCCGAGCCGGGCGGTGAACCCCGTATCGATGAGCAGGGGGCCTGCCGGGCCGCGCAGCAGCCAGAGGAAATAGGCCGAGGTCGTGGTCTTGCCGATCGGTTCCATGAAGAGCCTGGTGGACCAGTCCACCTGCCGTCCGCCCGGGCTGAGCGCGTAGATCTCATAGGTCGCGGCCATCTGCTCCTCCTCGCTCGTGGGTGTGGGATCCGGGGTTCATACGACCCGGTGCACGACCTCGCCTCCGGCGAGGTAGCGGGTGACGTTCTCGGCGCAGAGGTTGAGCCCGTTCGCGAGCGCTTCAGGCGTGGTGCCCGCCGTGTGGGGCGTCAGCACGACATGGGGGGCCTTCAGGAGCGGGTTGCCGGGGGAGACCGGCTCGGTGGCGAACACATCGAGCCCGGCCCCGAGCAGCCTGCCCGAGCGCAGCGCCCCCGCCAGCGCGGCCTCGTCCACGAGATCGCCGCGCGCCGTGTTGATGAAGATCGAGCCGGTGCGCATCCGGGCGAACTGCGGCGCGCCCAGCAGTCCCCGCGTGTCGGGGCTGGACCGGAGGTGCAGGGACACGACGTCCGACTGATCGAGCAGCGCATCCAAGGTCGGGACGTAGGCGAACCCCGCCCGCCTGGCTTTGTCCGCGTCCGGGTGCAGCGTCCAGGCGATGACCCGCATGCCGACGGCGCGCCCCAGCTCGGCGAAACGGGTGCCGATGGCGCCGGTGCCGATGATCCCCAAGGTCTTCCCCAGGCACTGAAAGAGCGGCACGCGGTCCCAGTTGGCGCGCTTGACATTGGCGTCCAGATCGGTGAGTTGGCGCGCCACGGCGAGGAGCAGGGCGAGGCAGTGCTCGGCGATCGCGTCGGTGGCGGTGTTGGGCGTGCTCGAGACGACGATCCCCAGCCGCCGGGCCGCGGCCAGGTCCACGTTGTCGGTGCCGGTGCCCCAGATGGCCAGGTGCCGGAGCGTGCCGCGCGCGGCCTCGAGCACGCGCGCCGGGAACTTGCAGTACCCGCGGATGTTCACCACCGTATGCGCGCCGTCGATCCGCCGGACGAGATCGTCCTCGGACGCCGGTGGGGAGGTGTGCACGATGACCTCGGCAGACGCGCGCATCCGCTCGAGCGCCGGCGTGCCGGACATCACCGGAGGGCTGTCGTCGGGAACCACGATCCGCACGGGCTGAGAGTTCGCCGGCGCGGGCGGCCGGCCCCTTCGGGGGAGGATTCGGATGCCCCCCGCGGAATGGGTCCCGGGGATCCTGGAGCACGCCTTCGTTTCAACCGTCATGGAGATCCAAAAAACGGCCGATACGGTCATCATCGGCGGGGGCATCGTTGGGTGCGCCGCCGCATACTATCTCGCCGCCCGGGGCGTTCGGGTGCTGCTCCTGGAGCGCGGAGCGATCGCCGCGGAAGCCTCCGGGGCCAATCTGGGGGCGGTCGGGGCATCGTCAGGCGTCCCCGGCGCGACCCTGGCCCACACTAAGAAGAGCCTCGAACTGCTGGCGCATGACGCGGACGAACTGGGCCGTCCGGTGGAGTTTGTTCGCGCGGGGCTGCTCCTGCTGGCAGGCAGCGAAGCCGAGCGGGCGGAAGTCCAGGAGTTTGCCGCGACCCGGCGGCAGGAAGGGATCGAGGCCCATCTCCTGTCCGCGGATGAGCTGCGGAATCTGGAGCCCGGGCTCGGGCCCGGCATGGTCGAGGGGGCCTACGTCCCGGGCGACGGCCACATCAACCCCTTCCTGCTGACCTACGCGTATGCGGCCGCCGCGCGGCGGCGGGGCGCGGAGATCCGGGAGGGGATCGAGGTGCTGCGGTGCGATGTCGCCGGCGGTCGGGTGACCGGGGTCATGACCCCGGCCGGCCGGGTCGACACGCGCCGGGTCATCGTGGCCGCCGGAGCCTGGTCGAGCACGCTCCTTGCCGCCCTCGGCGTCGAGCTTCCCGTGCGTCCCGGCCGGGGCCAGATGCTGGTCACCGAAGCGCTGCCGGCGCTCACCCCGCGCGTGCTCCGGACGCCCGCGATCAACCTCCGCCAGGATGCGCGCGGCCACGTGCTGATCGGGAGCAGCGTGGAATACGCGGGGTACAGCCGCGAGGTGACCCTGCCCACGCTCGCCCGGTTCGCCCAGCTGGCCGGCGAGGTGATGCCGGCCCTCAGGGACGCCAAGATCATCCGCACCTGGGCGGGCCTTCGCCCCATGACCCCCGACGGCCTGGCCATCATCGACACCGTTCCGGGCGTCGAGGGGTTGATCCTGGCGACGGGGCACAGCCGAACCGGGTTCAGCTACGCGCCGGTCACGGCATGGCTCCTCGAGCAGATGATTACCGGAGGGCAGACGGCGCTGCCGCTCGAGCCGTTTCGCCTCGGGAGGTTTGCGGCGCCGACGGCGGATCACACCGTCTCGGGGCGGGCGTGAGCGGACAGAGGAGATGGCATGGTCGAGTGTGTCGTGATCGGGGCCGGCGTCATCGGGGCGTCGGTGGCCTACCGCCTGGCCCAGGCCGGGGTCTCGGTCACCGTGCTGGAGGCGGGTCGGGTCGGCGGGGGAACGTCCGGGGTGAGCTTCGCCTGGACGAACGCCAACAACAAGCCGCCGCGGGCCTACCACGATCTGAACGTCGCCGGGATGCGGGCGCACGCGGCGCTCCGGGACGAGTTTGGAGAGACGCCGTGGTGGCACGGCGGCGGAAGCGTCGAGTGGGCGAGCGATGACGGGGCCCGGTCCGACCTGCGCGAGCGGGTCACGCGCCTGCAGGCGTGGGACTATGGGGCCGAGTGGCTCACGCCGGGCCAACTGGCGGAATTGGAGCCCGACATCGACCCGGCCGCCGTGCGGGACGCCGCTATTGTGTACTTCCCGGACGAAGGCTGGCTGGACCCGGTCACCTACGCGCACGCGATGCTGGAGGCGGCCCAGCGGGCCGGAGCGAGGCTGCGCTGTGCGGCGCGCGTGACCCAGGTGGACGTCCAAGGCGGCCGGGTGACCGGCGTGAGAACGGCCGGCGGCGACTCGTTCGGCGCGGACGTCACGGTGAACTGCGCCGGCCGGTGGGCCGATGACGTGGCGCGGCTGGCGGGCGCGCGAATCCCGCTCGCTCCCAGGGTCGGCCTGCTCGCGTTCACCCCGCCGGTGGCCACATGCCTGCGCCGGGTCGTCCGGGCCCCGCAGTGCCACATGCGCCCGGACGGGGCAGGCCGGTTGATGTTGCAAATGGATGATGCCGACGCGACGGTGGGCGCCGAGACCGAGCCGAGTCCGGCCTTGCCGGCAGCGCAGGACCTGGTGCGGCGCGCCGCCCTGGTGCTCCCTGGGATCGCCGGGATGCGGCCGGAGGCCGCGCGCATCGCCACGAGACCCATCCCGGCAGACGGGTACTCCGCCGTGGGGCCGGTGCCGGGCGTCACCGGACACTACGCGGTCGTCACGCACAGCGGGGTGACGCTTGCGGCCTTCCTCGGCCGCGCGGTGGCCGAGGAGATTGCCGGCGGCCGCACGGTGCCGGCGCTCGAACCGTTCCGGCCCAGCCGTTTTGGGCGTTAACAGGCCCGGCGGGAAGCGGCCGGCCGCGCCGCCGCCGCGCGAGGTGCAAAGGACTCTGGGCCCGGCCGGCCTCGACGCCGAGCGGCGCCGAATCGCCGACGCGCGCGAGCAGGGGGCGCCCTGGTCTCTTTGGGGACCGTACCTGTCGGAGCGAGAGTGGGGGACCGTGCGCGAGGACTATTCGCCCGACGGAGCGGCCTGGGACTACTTTCCTCACGACCACGCCCGCTCCAGAGCCTACCGATGGGGAGAGGATGGGCTGCTCGGGATCTGCGACGACCACGGGCTGCTCTGCTTCGCGCTCGCGCTGCGGAACGAAGCCGATCCCATCCTGAAGGAGCGGTTGTTCGGCCTGTCCGGCGCCGAGGGGAATCACGGCGAGGACGTCAAGGAGTACTACTTCTTCCTGGACTGCACCCCGTCGCATTCGTACATGAAGGCGCTCTACAAATACCCGCAGCGGGCGTTTCCCTACGCCGGCCTGGTGGCGGAGAACCGGCGCCGCGGGCGAAGCGAGCCCGAGTACGAACTCATCGACACCGGGGCCTTTGCCGAGAACAGGTACTTCGATGTTGTCGCGGAGTACGCCAAATCCGGTCCCGACGATATCCTGATCCGCATCACGGCCACCAACCGCGGGCCGGAATCCGCGCCTCTGCGTCTTCTGCCGACGCTCTGGTTCAGGAACACCTGGGCCTGGGGCTACGACGACCGCCGTCCCGAGTTGCGCGCCGTCGAGGTTCCTTCAGGGCCTCGCGGTGACGGCGCGTTCCGGCTGCTGCGCGCCACCCATCGCCGGCTCGGGGACTATTGGCTGGCCTGCGGGGGCGAGCCTGAGCTGCTGTTTACCGAGAACGAGACCAACGCGCAGCGCCTCTGGGGGCTCGGCAACCGGACCCTGGTGGTAAAGGACGGAATCCACGACGCCGTCGTGGGCGGGCGCCGCCAGGCGGTGAACGCCGAGGGGGTGGGCACCAAAGCGGCGGCCCATTATGCCTTCCGGGTCGCCGCGGGCGCCGCGGAGCGCGTCGAACTGCGCCTCTCCAGCCGCCGTCAGGAACGGCCGTTCACGGATACCGAGGCCGTCTTCACCGCGCGGCGCGCCGAGGCGGATGCGTTCTATCAGAGGTTCGGCCCGGCAGAGATGTCCGAGGATGCCCGGCGGGTCCAGCGGCAGGCGTTCGCCGGCCTGCTCTGGAGCAAACAATACTACCATTATACGGTCGAGGAATGGCTGGACGGCGATCCCGCGGGGCCTCCCCCTCCCGAGTCCCGAAAGCTGGGCCGCAACACCGACTGGCGCCATCTCGACAATTCCGAGGTCATCTCCATGCCGGATACCTGGGAGTTTCCCTGGTACGCCGCCTGGGATCTCGCCTTCCACTGCATCCCGCTTGCCCTCATCGACCCCGAGTTCGCGAAGAGCCAGCTGATCCTGTTGCTCCGTGAGTGGTACATGCACCCGAACGGCCAGCTGCCGGCCTACGAATGGGCGCTCGGAGATGTGAACCCTCCCGTGCACGCGTGGGCGGCCTGGCGCGTCTACAAGATCGCGCGGAGGATCACCGGCACGGCCGACCACGCGTTCCTGGAGCGCGTCTTCCACAAGCTCCTGCTCAACTTCACCTGGTGGGTGAACCGCAAGGACATCGAGGGGCGGAACGTCTTTCAGGGCGGGTTTCTCGGGCTCGACAACGTCGGCGTCTTCGACCGCAGCCAGCCGCTTCCAGCCGGCGGGCACCTCGATCAGGCGGATGGGACCGCGTGGATGGGGATGTTCTGCAACAACATGCTCGCCATCGCGCTCGAGCTGGCGCGCGTGGACCGCGCGTACGAGGACGTCGCCACCAAGTTTGTCGAGCACTTCCTCTACATCGCCGGGGCCCTCAACAACATCGGCGGCGAGGGGATCGCGATGTGGGACGATCAGGACGAGTTCTACTACGACGTGCTGCACGCAGACGGGGAGCAGCGCCGGCTGCAGGTCCGCTCCGTCGTCGGCGCCATCCCGCTGTTCGCCGTCGAGACGATCGAGCCCGATCTGCTGGAGGCGCTGCCGGATTTCCGGGAACGGTTGGAATCGTTCCTCGCGCACAAGCCGCGCCTGGCCGGCCTGGTGTCCCGGTGGCGCGAGCCGGGCATGGGCGAGCGGCGGCTGTTCGCCCTGGCGCGCGGCCACCGTATGAAGCGTGTGCTCCGCCGCCTGCTCGACCCGGCGGAGTTCCTCAGCGACTTCGGGATCCGATCGCTGAGCCGATACCACGCCGATCACCCGTACACCCTCCAGGTCGGCGGGGCGACGCACACCGTCGCGTACGAGCCCGGCGTGTCGTCCACCGGGCTGTTCGGCGGCAACTCCAACTGGCGCGGGCCGGTGTGGTTCCCGGTCAATTTCCTGATCATCGAAGCGCTGCAGCGGTTCCACCACTACTACGGGGACGACTTCCTCGTGGAGTGCCCGACCGGCTCCGGGACCAGGCTGACGCTCTGGGAGATCAGCCAGGAGCTGTCCCGCCGGCTCACGCGCATCTTCCTGCGCGGACCGGGCGGGCGCCGGCCCGTCTTCGGGGCGAGCGAAGTTTTTAACGGCGATCCCCACTGGCGCGACTGCCTGCTGTTCCACGAGTACTTTCACGGCGACACCGGAGCGGGCCTGGGGGCGAGCCACCAGACCGGGTGGACGGCGCTGGTGGCGAAGCTGCTGGAGCAGACCGGGGGCCGGTGAAGGGATGGCGATGAAGCTCTACCTGTGCCAGCACGCGGAGGCCAAGTGGGAAGAGGTAGATCCCAGCCGGCCCTTGACCGAGCGGGGGTACGATGACGTTCGGAGGGTGGCCGCTCACGCGGCCGGCCGCGCGCGGGTTCGGGTCCGCCGGATTGTCCACAGCGGCAAACTCCGGGCGCGCCAGACGGCCGAGGTGTGGGCGGAGAATCTCAGCCCCCGATGCTGGTCGGGCATCTTCCTCATCTCGCGCGGCTGGCCTCCCGGTTGCTCTGCGGGGACGAGGGCAGAGGACTTGTGACGTTCTACAACGGCGGCATCGTTTGTCTCGAGAGGAACGAGGAGGGGACCTGGTCCCTCCAATGGGCGCTGGCGCCGGCGGTGGTGTGACGCACGCGGGTCACCAAGACACGCCTCCGGGCGGCATGGAAGGTTGAGACTAGCGATTCATCAGATCGGGGCTAACCTGGTCGATCAAAGGTAATGGATGACGCTTTGATGGTCCCGTCCGAATCGGCTACTCCCCGGACGGTCACCCGCAACCCCGGCTTCAAATCGCCCAGCCGGACCGTGATCAGACGATGGATCTCCGCGGCGTTTGGCACGCTGATCATTCCTGTGCCCTGATCCAGCTTCATGTACAGTGTGCGCCCGTCGACCCGCTCGACGACCTGTGTGACGAGCGCGTTGGTCATGATGTTTCCGGTCTCCATCATCCACTGTCCCTTGCGCACCCGGCTCCAGAGCTGCGGGGAAAAGATATTGATCGAGACCGCGGTCAGCGATCCTTCCGCCCCCTTCGTCGCGGTGACCGCGAGCGCATCGCCTGGCTTGATGGCTCCCAGGGTCGCCGATTCTCGTCTGAGGATGAGCGTGTCCGGCTGGATCTTTGCGACCTTCCGGCTTCCGTCGGAGGACGCAATCGTGACGTTGCCGCCGTTCACCGCAGCGACCGAGCCGGCAATGGTCGCCACGGGCCCCGCCGGCGCGGCGCCCGCCGCCATCGGAACCGTGAGGAAGACCGACACGGCAATCACTGCAACAAGATGGGTTGATCTCGTGTTCCGGCGCATCTGATCCTCTCCTTTCGACTTCTTCCGCGATTCCCCAAGATAAAAGTGCGCTCACCCACTTCAGTACTCCCTCATTGTCACAGTTCTGTGAAGACGCGCCCGGATGCCGCGTCCGAAGCCGGTCCTCAATCAACCGGATACTACGCAATGACGGACCCATCGCTCGGTCAGTCCTTCATGCCCGTGAGCGCCACCCCTTGGATGATCTGGCGCTGTGCGAGGAAAAATACGATGATCAGCGGCAGCGCGCTGGCCGTGGCCCCGGCCATGACGATCCCGTACTCCACCCGGTATGACCCGAGGAGCCGGGCGAGCGCGACCGGCAGGGTCATCATTTCGTTGCTGGAGATCGCGATCAGCGGCCAGGTGAAATCGTTCCAGCTGCGCAGAAAGGTGAATATCCCGAGTGCCGCAAGCGCAGGTTTGACCAGCGGCAGAGCGACCCGCCGGAAGATCGTAAACGGCCCGGCCCCGTCGATCCTGGCCGCGTCGTGGAGGTCGCCGGGGAGCGCAAGGAAGAACTGGCGCATCAGGAACACGCCGAAGGCCCGCGAGAGCCCGGGGAGGATCAACGCCTGATAGCTGTTCAGCCATCCCGCATCCGCGAACATGAGGTAGAGGGGAACAAGCGTGATCTGGGCAGGGACCATGAGGCTCGCCACGATGACACCGAAGACGAGGGCCCGCCCCCGGAACCGCAGCCGCGCCAGCGCATAGCCTGCGGCGGCATCGATGGCCAGGATCAGAAGAGTCTCGGCGCCGGCCACGAACGCGCTGTTGAAGAACGCCCGCCCGACATTCGCCGTTCGGGTGGTCGTCAACGCGATCCCGAAGTTCTCGGTCGTGGCGTGGACCGGCATCCACCGGATCGGCAGGCGGATGATCTCCGGCTCGGGCTTGAGCCCGGTCAACGCGATCCAGGCCAGCGGGAGAAGCCAAAGCGCGGCCAGCGCCAGCAGCGGGACGAATGAGACGGCGGCGAGCATCGGAGCCTTCACCCTCAGCGCGCGCGCACGAGGGACTCGACCGGCCAGGACGGCCACGCATGCCTCCTAGTACTCGGTGTGGCCCGACAAGAACTTGAACTGGGCGAGGCTGAAGATCAGGATGATCACAAAGAGGATCCAGGCCGCCGCCGACCCCTCGGCCATGCGCTGCTGCACGAACGCGGTTTCGTAGACATGTTGGATGACGGTGCGCGTGCTGTCGCCGGGCCCGCCGCCGGTCATCACGTAGACCTGGCCGAAGATCTGGAACGACGCGATGACCTGGATGACG